>CAYJNC010000092.1:3237-7532 GCA_964371185.1 uncultured Christensenellaceae bacterium | reverse complement strand
AAAGCTAAATAAGGAGAATATAACAAATGGCAGATATGATGAAAACATTAGTTGTAGATAAAGAAGGAAAATTATCGATAGAAGAATGCCCGATGCCAACATACGACGATAATTCGGCGCTTGTTAAGATGGTATCTTGCGGTGTTTGCAACGGAACAGACGGCAAACTTATTCACAGAAATTTCAAAGGGTTTGACGTTGACATGTACCCTGTTATGCTTGGGCATGAAGGTGTGGGTGAAGTTGTTGAAGTGGGTAAGAATGTAGTTTCTTATAAAATAGGCGACAAAGTTCTTCTTCCGTTTGCAGGGCCTTTGGGCGGTTTTACGTGCGGTTGGGGCGCATATAGCGAATATGCAACAGTAAGCGATGCAAAAGCATTTGAAAATGCCGGCCTAATTGTTCCCGAATATACATATGCGCAAACAGTGGTGCCCGATTTTGTTGACCCGGTTAAGGCTGCTATGATAGTAACATTCAGGGAAGTTTTAAGTTCGATTAAAACATTTGGAATAAAAGAAAACAACAGCGTGGTTGTGTTTGGTTGCGGTCCGGTTGGCCTCACATTCACAAAGTTCATGAGCTTAATCGGTGTGGGTACAATTATAGCGCTCGACATTATTCCGGAAAAACTTGAAGTTGCAAAAGAAAACGGAGCAGACTATGTAATCAACTCTAAAGATGCGGACGTGGTTGAACAAGTTAAGGCAATATGCCCGGACGGTGTAGACTTTGTCCTTGATGCTGTTGGTGTTAACGCCATCATAAATGCGGCAATGCCTATGATAAAAGACCGAGGCAAAATCTGCTGTTATGGAATCTCTACGGCTTCAAAATTCGAAATAGATTGGACGAATGCGCCATACAATTGGCAGTTGGTATTCCAACAAATGCCTTCGAAATTTGAAGAATACGAAGCAAACAAACAAGTTTTGACTTGGCTTAAAAACGGTGTAATAGACATAGATGACTTTATTTCTGACATTATGGATTTCTCTCAAATTATTGAAGCGTTTGACATGGTAGAGGAAAGAAAGATTGCTAAAAAGTGCATAATAAAATACTAATTGATTATTATAAAAGAATAGGATAATTAGTATAACGAAACCAAAAAGGCTTCGTGCCCTAAAGCGAGAGAATTCTTCCTATAGGGTGCGAAGCCTAAATATTAATGGAGAGAGAAAATGGCAAAATATATTTTGGCGCATGATTTAGGCACATCGGGAAACAAAGCAACATTGTTCACAACAGACGGCGAACTTGTTAAAAGCGTGCTTAAAACATACAGTGTAAATTTTTATAATTCGAACTGGGCAGAGCAAAACCCGGAAGAGTGGTGGCAGGCGGTTTGCGATTCTACACGTGAATTGGTAGACGGAATAAACGTAAATGAAGTGGTGGGCATTTCATACAGCGGTCAAATGATGGGTTGTGTATGCGTAGATAAAAGCGGAAATTCTCTTAGGCCGGCAATTATATGGGCAGATATGAGGGCACAGGCCGAGGCGGAATTGCTAAAAAATAAAATTGGGGAAAAAGAATTTTATTATATTACCGGGCACAAGGCGAGCAGTTCGTATGGGCTGGCAAAGTTTATGTGGGTTAAAAATAATCAACCGGAAATATACAAGAACACATATAAATTTTTAAATGCAAAAGATTATATGGTATACAAGATGACAGGCAAATTCTATGCCGAATATTCGGACGCGTCTTCAACAAATGCGTTTGATTTGAACACATTTAAGTGGTCGGAGGAGATTATAGATGCATCGGGAGTCGATTGCGATATGTTCCCGGAAGTGGTTGCAAGCACGCATATAGCAGGTGAGTTGACCACAAAAGCGGCGCAAGAATGCGGGCTAAAAGCCGGTATACCCGTTGTTATGGGTGGTGGTGACGGCATGTGTGCATCGGTTGGTGCGGGGTCGGTTGCCCCCGGGCAAGTGTATAATTGTTTGGGTTCGTCGTCTTGGGTTTGCACAACAGCCGAAAAACCCGTTTATGACCCGGAAATGAGAACATTTAACTGGGCGCATTTGGTTCCGGGTATGATAGGACCGTGCGGAACTATGCAGACGGCAGGTGCGGCGTTCTCTTGGCTTAAAAACACAATTTGCACGGGAGAAAGCATGTTAGAAGATATGGGCAAGGGGGACGTTTACGAATTAATAAATTCGCAAATAGCTTCTTCGCCGGCAGGTTCTAACGGTGTTATGTTCTTGCCGTATTTGATTGGCGAGCGAAGCCCTTGGTGGAATCCTCAGGCTAAAGGCGCATTC
Source organism: uncultured Christensenellaceae bacterium (assembly GCA_964371185.1). Lineage (GTDB taxonomy): Bacteria > Bacillota > Clostridia > Christensenellales > Christensenellaceae > CAYJNC01. The sequence goes on along the minus strand of CAYJNC010000092.1, from coordinate 5,250 downwards.
CTTGGGTTAAAGATGGAAAATACTCGTGCCGACATGCTAAGAAGTGTGGTAGAAGGAATTGGAATGAACCTAAACATTATATACAAAATACTGTGTGCGGACATGAAACCCGAATCTATTACCGTTATTGGCGGTATGGCCAAGGGAGATATTCAACGTCAAATATTGGCAGATATATATGGAATACCCGTTGTGCCGGTTGTGTCTCTTGATGAAGCGACGGCTATGGGTGCGGCGGTAGCGGCCGGCGTGGGCGTGGGAGAATTAAAAGATTTTAGCGAGATAGATAAATTTATTGCATATAACGAGGCATCTAAGCCGATTGCGCAAAATGTTGAAAAGTATGAACATTTGCAAAATATATTTGAAGAGGCGTACCATAGTTTGAACAAAATTAATAGTATGCTGTAAAAACTTTTTGTACTTTAATTCAGATAGTAAAATAGTTGGGTGTTGCGCAGTAATTGCTATGCCCAACTTTGCTCTAACGTGGTATAATATAATAAATATAAGACATTGATTTTTATGTTTAAGCGTTAATTGCGGATATGTGATAGGCAGAAAAATTTTGGGCAGAATTTAGAATATAATGTTTTTTAGGTTATTGGGAGGAAAATGTTTTGACTGTAGATTTAAGGAAAATTTATCCGAGGTTTGAGGAAAATTCAGAGTATTATAAGAATCGAATTAAAAGCGTTATATGCGGATTTAAAAATAATTTCGATGGGGCACCAAGAATTTTTAGCGCTCCCGGACGAACGGAAATTGGCGGAAATCATACCGACCATCAAAACGGTTGTGTGCTTTGTGCATCAATAGATTTAGACATAGTTGGTGCGATATCAAAAAATAATTCTAACATGGTGAATATTGTTTCGGAAGGGTATTCGCCAATAAGCGTAGATATATCTAACCTTGAAGTGGATAGGAATGAATTTAATACTTCTTCTTCACTGGTTCGAGGGATAGTAGCACGAATAAAAGAACTCGGATACGATGTATCGGGTTTTAATATGTATTGTATTTCAAGTGTATTAAACGGCTCGGGGCTATCATCTTCGGCGGCTTACGAGGTGCTTATCGGCACGGCAATAAACGGTGTTTTCTGCGAGGGTAATTTAGCCCCAATAGACATTGCGCAGATAGGACATTATGCCGAAAATGTTTATTTTGGCAAACCTTCTGGGTTGATGGATCAAACGGCAAGTTCGGTAGGCGGAATAACAGCACTTGATTTTGCCATAAAAAGCAAACCAAAAGTTACGCCCATAGATTTTAATTTTGCAACATCAAAGCATAAATTAGTAATAATAGACTCAGGCGCAGATCATGCAAATTTAACAGACGAATATACTGCAATAAGCGTAGAGATGCGAGAGGTAGCAAAATACTTCGGTAAAGAGTTGCTAAACGAGGTAAGCAAAGAAATGTTGTTTGCCGATATTGCCGAGGTTAGAAAACATGTAGGCGACAGGGCGGTACTCAGAGCCCTACATTTTGTTGAAGATACCGAGCGTTCAAAAAGGGAAGCCGAGTTTTTAATGAATGGTAATTTTGAAGGATTTTTAAAAGAAGTTACCGAATCCGGCTTGACCTCGTTAATGTACTTGCAAAACATCAGCCCGGCGGGAAGTGTAAAACATCAGGAAGTTGCATTCACACTTGCAATGTGCCGAGAGTTTTTAGGTGGCAGGGGTGCATACCGTGTGCATGGCGGAGGTTTTGCGGGAACGGTGCAAGCCTTTCTTCCAAATGAAATGGTAGAAGAGTTTTGTGAAAACATGGAAAAAGCAATGGCGGCAAAATGTTGCCATGTATTGTCTATTCGGCCGATAGGCGGCGTGGAATTGGAGGTAATATGAGTATATTAGTTTTAGGTGGTGCCGGGTATATAGGCTCACATACGGTACGTGTGTTGTGCAACGGTGGTTATGATGTTTGTGTGGCAGATAATTTGCTTACCGGGCATAAAACGGCGGTAGATGTTCGGGCACGGTTTTATGAAGGTGATAT
>CAYJNC010000092.1:0-3137 GCA_964371185.1 uncultured Christensenellaceae bacterium | reverse complement strand
AAAACCGTCCCGACGAACCCCTACGGGCAAACAAAGCTTGCAATGGAACAGATGATTTCTTGGGCAGATAAAGCTCACGACTTAAGATATGTTTCCCTAAGGTATTTTAATGCATGCGGAGCCTATGAGGACGGCACAATAGGAGAGGCACACAACTTAGAAAGCCATTTAATTCCGCTTATACTGCAAGTGCCGTTAGGACAAAGAGAGGCAATAAATATTTTCGGAACAGATTATAAAACACCCGACGGTACGTGTGTCAGAGATTACATTCATGTTACCGATTTAGCGGATGCGCATGTTCTGGCGATGGAGTATTTGAAAAATGGTGGAAAGAGCGATATATTTAATTTGGGTAATGGTGTAGGGTTCTCGGTAAAAGAGGTAATAGACCGTGCTAGGCAAGCAACCGGGCTTGAAATTGCTGCAAAAGAGTACGAAAGAAGGGCAGGAGACCCGGCTGTGTTGGTAGCTTCGAGCGATAAGGCTATAAACATTCTTGGGTGGAAACCAAAACATGCGAATATAGACGATATTGTTAAATCTGCATGGAAGTGGCATAAAAATCACCCGAACGGTTACGAGGAATAGTATTATGATAGATATGAGAATCACACAACTTGTAGAATACGGAATTTCAACAGGGTTGCTTGATAGGGCAAACAGAAGATATGCAACTAACTTACTGCTTGATGCAATGAAGTTAGATGAATATAACGAAGTTGAATCGGAAGAAAACCCACCGCTTGAATTGATTTTGGCAGATTTGATTGTAGATGCAAAAAGGCGAGGTGTAATAAAAGAGGGGCAAACGAATGCCGATCTTTTTGATACACGCCTTATGAACTGTATAACACCGCCGCCTTCTAATGTGTTATCTGCATTTAAAAAGTTATATGAAAAAAGCCCAAAAGAGGCAACCGACTGGTACTATAAATTTTCGGGAGACACAGATTATATTCGCAGATATCGAATTGAGCGTGATAAGAAGTGGAAACATGAAACGGAATATGGCATACTTGATATTACAATTAACCTTTCTAAGCCGGAAAAAGACCCGAACGAAATAGCGGCGGCAAAAAAAACACCGAATTCAAGTTACCCTAAATGTTTATTGTGTGCGGAAAATGAAGGATATGCAGGTAGGATAAACCATCCTGCACGGCAAAATCATAGAATTATCCCGGTTGAGCTTGAAAATAAAGAATGGTTTTTGCAATATTCCCCTTATGTTTATTATAATGAGCATTGCATAGTATTTAGCGGTAAGCACGAGCCTATGAGCATAACTAAGGGAACGTTCATAAGATTACTTGAATTTGTTGAGAAGTATCCGCATTATTTTGTTGGTTCAAATGCAGATTTGCCGATAGTAGGTGGGTCTATATTAACGCATGATCACTATCAGGGGGGGCGGTATACATTTGCGATGGAAAATGCGGAACAATTAAAGACGTATAAGTTTTTAAACGGTGTATCCGCAAGCATTATTAAATGGCCTATGTCTGTAATTAGGTTAAGGCATAAAGATATAAAAACATTAGCCGAAACGGCATTTAAAACCCATACACTGTGGCGACAATATTCAGACGAGAGTTGTGATATTCACGCCTATACAAAAGATACCCCGCACAACACAACCACGCCTATTGCAAGGTTTAAAGATGGTGAATTTGAAGTAGATTTGGTGTTGAGAAACAATAGGACTTCAAAAGAACATCTGCTTGGAATTTTTCATCCGCACGAAAATTTACACCATATTAAAAAAGAGAATATCGGCTTGATTGAAGTTATGGGGTTGGCTGTGTTGCCTTCACGCTTAAAGCAAGAGCTGTCAGCAATAGAAGAAGGAATTAAGTTAGGTAAAGATTTAAAATCTAACGAGAAAACTGTAGGCCATGCAAAATGGGTAGCAGAATTTTTGCCAAAGTATGATACTTTAACCGATCTGAAAAAAATTATAGAATATGAAGTGGGAGAAGTGTTTAAACAAGTGCTCGAAGATTCCGGGGTGTTTAAGCAAACGCAAAAAGGAAGAACTGCTTTTGAAAAATTTGTTGAGTATTGCGAATCTAAAATAAACTGAAAAATCGGGATTGTGAAAGAAACTCTGTAAATAAAGAAAAAAGGGTCTTTTATGGTAAAATAAAAATATAGGAGCCCTATTATTATTGCAAAAGCAAAAAACTGTATACAAAGTACAAATGACAGAAGGAAAAAGAGACACTATAAGGCAGTTGTTGCAAGAATACGGTTTTTGTTGTAGTCGACTACAGCAAAGTATTAATTTGTTCGTTTTTCGTTTATGCAAAGTTGCAATTGATAAGTGAAAAATGGGTTTGTGAATAAAAGTCTGTAAAAGTGGATTTTCTATGTTAGTTTTTATAGTTGATACGTGCTAAGTAGTCTATCAACTTTGCAAGGGATATCCTGAAAAATGTAATTTTTAAGACATAGCTTTACGTATATATTTTTGCGTTTTAGTTGTAATTGTATTACAACTGCATAAACTTTGTCACAGAGTTTTTTCATATGCCCCACTTACCCACAAGAGTTATAATAATAAGCGAAAAAATATGGACGAAGCAAAATATGCAACGTTATGTACTATGGATTTAAATTTGTTTTGTGATATACATTCCGGTGGCATAGAATTTGTTTATACCGATGACAATTTGTATTCGATTGCTTGTTATTCACTTCGAAGACTCGTTCCTAAATTTTTCATAACGAAATGTAGCATTTGTGATAAATATTTTACTACCACCAAACAAAACATAGTTAAATATTGTAGCGATGAATGTAGGGAAGAGGCTAAGGCGGTTAGTCAGAATAGATATAATGAATCTTATAAAATGAAAAATTATTTGGCTATTCATAGAAATGTAAGACAGTCTTTTTCGAATCGCAGAAACGAGATATTGAAGAGTCCGTTCAAAGATATGAGTTTTTCAATTGAGGTTATTGAGCAATTGCAAAATCAAAAAGACGATTATTTAATGGAATCGAGCATAAAGAAAAAATTGGTTGAACGTGGAAAATTAGATATCGGAGCCTATGTTGATTGGATGTTTAGCATGGATTTGAACGGGCGAAAACATGCGAATGTAACCGTTGCTCGGAATTATTTCGAGTCT
>CAYJNC010000091.1:4717-7547 GCA_964371185.1 uncultured Christensenellaceae bacterium | reverse complement strand
TTAAAAAAGTTTTATGTGGTGTCGAAATGGAATGGATTAAAATTAGCATTGCAACTACGAATTGTGCCGAAGAAATAATAAGTGATGTCTTGATAAGTGCGGGAGCACAAGGCGTAAACATAGAAGGCGACGAGGAAAGTTGTGCAAAAGAGATGCAACCTTGGGACTACATAGACGAAGATTTCAAATCAGATAAACCATATAGTATAAGTGCTTATTTTGCTTGCGACGGTACACAAAAAGAAGTTATGCAAACCATAAAAAATCGTCTGCAAGAATTAACGGTTTCGGACTTACAACCGGACTTGGGAAGTTTACAAGTTACGCAAGAAGTAGTAGACGAAAAAAATTGGGAAAGTGCTTGGAAAGAGCATTTTAAGCCTTCAAGGATTTCTAATTATGTCGTTATAAAGCCTACATGGGAAGAATATGTTGCAGAAAAGGATGACTTAGTAATAGAGCTTGATCCGGGCATGGCGTTTGGCACAGGAAGCCACGAGACCACAAAACTTTGTGTGAATTTAATGGAAGAATATGTTGAAGAGCGTATGTCTGTTGTTGATGTCGGGTGTGGAAGCGGAATACTGAGTATAGCTGCTGTTTTACTGGGTGCTAAAGATGTGGTAGCCTTAGATTTTGATGGTGTTGCGGTAGAGGTTACTAAGGAAAATGTTGAAAAAAACGGTTGCTCCGGCAGTATCACGGTAAAAAAATCTGACCTTTTATCGGCACTTGAAAAAGGTTATAAGGCCGACATGATAGTTGCAAACATTATTGCTGACGTGGTTTTATTGCTTGCAAACACCGTTACAGACAGCCTCAAAAAGAATGGAATGCTTATTTGTTCGGGAATCATCGACACACGGTTAGAAGAGGTTAAAACAGCCTTGTTAGACAAGGGTTTCAGAATAATAAAAATTATGCAAGACGGGCAGTGGCGTGCAGTTGCCGCAAAGTACAAAGGATGAGGCGTTTTTTTACAGAAAAAATTGAAGATACTGTTTTTATAACCGGGCAAGAGGCCAAACACATTGCTTGTGTGCTTCGTATGCAACCAAAAGATGAACTCATATTGTTTGACGGCAGTGGGCTTGATTACCATGCTCAAATAGTTGAGGCAGACAAAGAAAAAGTTACATTAAAAATTTTAAATAAGAATACGGCAAAGACAGAGTTGCCCATAAGAGTATTTTTGTGTCAGGCTATAATTAAGAGCGATAAGTTCGACTATGCTTTGCAAAAATGCACAGAGCTTGGGGCTTTTGGTATTTTGCCGTTTTTAAGCGAAAGATGTGTTAAAAAGCCAAAATCGGCAGAAAATTTTATACAACGTTCAAACAGAATAACGACAGAAGCCGCAAAACAATGCGGGCGTTCTCTTATACCAAAGGTTTTATCACCGGTGTCTTTCAAAGAACTCGAAGAATTTCTTAAAGATAAATATGTTTTGTTTGCCTACGAAAAAGAGCAAACCGTTTCGTTAAAAAGTGCGCTTAAAAATGCGGATATAAATAAGGACATATATGTTGTGGTAGGGCCGGAAGGCGGATTTAGCGAAAATGAGGCAGAAAGCTTGATAGGGTTAGGCGCACATGCGGTTTCGCTCGGAAAACGCATTTTGCGCTCTGAGACTGCCGGGCTTTGCGTCTTGGCATCTATAGGATACGAATATGAGCAATAAAAGATTTTGTGTACATACACTTGGGTGTAAGGTTAATAAATACGACACGAATGCGATGGCAGAATTACTTATAGAGGACGGGTTCATAAGGGTGCCTTTTGGTGAGCCTTCCGACGTCTGTTTGATAAATACTTGCACGGTTACAAATACTGCCGATAAAAAGTCTAAGAATATCATCAGAAGGGCTGTAAAGCAAAACCCGGGAGCCGTTGTATGCGTGTGTGGTTGTTTGGCGCAAAAAGCGGCAGAAGACGTGCTTAAAATAGAAGGTGTGAGTGCAGTAATAGGCACACAAGACAGGGGAAAGGTCGTTGGCATAGTAAAAGACTGCTTAAAGGGCAGGGAAGTAAATGCGGTTTTAAATGTAGACAGACTAAAAGAATATGAAGATATTTCCATAAAAACAAGTGGAGAGCAAACCAGAGGATATATAAAAATTCAAGAAGGGTGCGACAATTTTTGCAGTTATTGCATTATCCCATACGTTAGGGGCAGGTCTCGGTCGCGGGATGCGAGTGACATAGTCAAAGAGGCGACGCAACTCTCTCAAAAAGGCGTAGAAGAAGTGGTTTTAACCGGCATTCATATTTCGTCTTACGGAAAAGACAACAAAGACAACTTGTTGTCGGTGTTAAACGAAATAAACGGTATAAAGGGAATTTCACGCATAAGGTTAGGGTCTATAGAGCCGCTTACGTGGACGCAAAAAGAAATTTACGAGTTGGCACAAATAAATAAGGTATGTCCGCATTTTCATATTTCGCTACAAAGCGGATGTGACACAGTGCTTAAGCGAATGAACAGAAAGTATACTTCAAAAGAATACGAAGAATATGTTGAAATATTTAGAAATTACTTTGATGAACCTGCAATTTCTACCGACATCATCACGGCTTTTCCGAATGAAAGCGAAAGCGAGTTTTATGAAACCTTAGAGTTTGTGAGGCGTGTTGGTTTTTCACGTGTACATGTGTTTCCGTATTCGCCACGGGAAGGCACGGTTGCGGCTAAGATGGAAGGAAGAATATCGGGCGACATAGCAAAAAAACGCACTTCCGAACTTATAGGCATATGTAAGAAATCGGAAAATGAATATATTCAAAAGTTTATTGGCAGTGTTTTAAATGTCATCACAGAAGAAGAGCATAA
>CAYJNC010000091.1:0-4707 GCA_964371185.1 uncultured Christensenellaceae bacterium | reverse complement strand
TGATGATATTATAATCGGAGAGATACAGGAAGGAAAATAACATTATGGAAGATTGTTTGTTTTGTAAGATAATAAAAGGTGAAATTCCGTCTACGAAGGTTTACGAAGACGATAGAGTCTACGCTTTTTACGACATAGACAAAAAAGCACCCGAGCATATTTTAATCATACCTAAAAAACACATGAGTTCTATGCTTGAGCTACAAGACGGTGAAATAGCGGCGGCTTTGTTTTTTGCCGCAAATATTATTGCAAAAGAAAAAAACTTAGACGAAACGGGTTTTAGGACTGTAATAAACACCGGAAAAGACGGTGGGCAGACGGTTTCACACCTTCATATGCATCTTTTGGGGGGAAGAAGTCTTGCTTGGCCACCCGGTTAAAATGCGGATAAATAAAACATTTTATTTGTTAAGTATTGACACACTAACATTCATTGACTATAATATTTAGTGTTTAAGAAATAAACTCCCCGTTTTTCAAAAAGAGAAACAGAGTACGGGAGGAGGGGAAACAGATGTCTGAAATACGCGTTGGTGAAAACGAGAGCTTAGAAAGTGCCCTTAGGCGGTTTAAGAGAAAATGCGCACGTGCGGGTGTACTTGCTGAGATCAGAAAACGTGAACACTATGAAAAACCCAGCGTAAAACGCAAGAAAAAAGCTGAGGCGGCCAGAAAAAGAAAGCACTAACGGCCGATGTATATTTGGTATAATAAGCAGTTAAGCATCCGCATTATGCGAACTCGTCTGCTTTGTGTAGTCGACAACAATATGTCACACATGAATTACCGATAAAGTGCAAAAATGAATATGTTAAGCTCGGTTATAAATGCCGGGCTTTTCTTTTTACGTCGATTGTTCTTGTAAATTGAGGGATATCGGGTATAATGAATATAGATGGCGTAAAATATCGGGAGGTCAGATTGAAGAGTTTTATAGAATTTGATAGTGTAGATCAAATGGCAGGGGTATTTGGGAATTTCGATGAAAATATAAATTTGCTGTCAGATAAATACAATGTTGTAATTCGTTCCGAAGAGGAAGGCGTTGCAATATCGGGAGAAGAAAAGGATACGGCTTTCGTTGTAAATGTATTTGAAGTTTTAAAAAAAATGTACAACAAAAACGAAACCATTAATACAAATATTGTTAACTATGCAATAGATTTGGTCAGCGATGGGCATCAGGATGAAGTGAGCAAGTTGATGTCTGATATTGTTGCGATAACTTCAAAAGGTCGGCAGATTAAATGCAAATCGTATGGTCAAAAAGAATATATTCAGGCAATTAAAGATAATACCGTTGTGTTTTGTATTGGTCCGGCGGGAACGGGCAAAACATATTTAGCAATGGCAATGGCGGTTGTGGCACTAAAAAACAAGAAAATCTCACGTATAATATTAACCCGTCCGGCTGTTGAAGCCGGAGAGAACTTAGGTTTTTTACCGGGAGACTTGCAAAACAAGGTAGATCCTTATTTACGACCGTTATACGACGCCTTATACGATTTTATGGGAAGTGACGCCTATGCTAAACTTTCGGAAAAAGGTGTGATAGAAGTAGCACCTCTTGCCTATATGCGCGGGCGAACATTGCAAGATGCTTTTGTCATCTTAGACGAAGCACAAAATTGTACGGGTGAGCAGATTAAAATGTTTTTAACTCGTTTCGGAGAAGGGTCAAGAGTTGTGGTGACGGGCGATGTTACACAGATAGATTTGCCCAAACAAAAAGCATCCGGCCTTAAAAAAGCAACAGAAATTTTAAAAGACGTAGATAATATTCGAGTAATACAGTTAACACATAAAGATGTTGTCAGACATCCGTTGGTCAAAGAGATAATACGGGCATATGAAAAGCATGAGGGAAAAAGAAGAGATTCTATTGTTTAATCCTAAAAAAATTTGTGGGTGTGTGTATGGGAGAAAAAGTTACGCGTAAAAATATATTTTTAAACATATTGTTGGCATTGGGTGCATGGGGTGTTTGTATTGTTATAGCCTTAATTTCTGTAGCGCCACAAACTTACGATATCGTTCAAGGTGAAATTTCAGATCGTACTATTACAGCTCCAAGAGACATAGTAGACGAAGTTGCTACCAACCGAATTATAGAAGAAGAAATAACAAAGGTAGGCCCGGTTTATAACATTGAACCGGAAATCAGCCAACAGATTATAGCGAGTATACAAGAAGCGTTGGTCGCTCTTGAAGATGCGAGGGCATATGCGCAGAGCATTTTTGAGGATAGAGAGCTTAAAAAACAACAAGAAGTTGAAGCGCAAATAGCCGAAATAGAAGAAGAACAGCAAGACCTCCTAACGGTTGTGGGGGAGGTTACGGAAGGAGAAGCGGAAGTAACACAAGCCGTGTCGACTCCGACGCCTGTGCCTGTTCCTACTCCGTATGAACCGGTTGTTTTTGATCCGGAATCAACAGATTGGTCTTCAATGTTGACAGAAGAAAATATAACGGAAATAATGGCGTTGTTGCCCGAATATTTAACAACGGAAGACATGTACGAAATTATTTCAATGTCACAAGAAGAATTATTGAAATTTGGCGAAGAAGTGCAAAGCACAGTGCAGTCAAGGGTAGCGGAAGGTGTTTTGAGTGAAGAATTAAATAGTGCGACAAATTTGATATTGCTTGAGCTTTCGGCACAGTTGGATTTATCTGCCGAACAACGGCAGGTGTACTCACAGATAATTTCGAGTTCTATGCAAGCAAACAAGGTGTTTGACGAGGCCGCAACACAGGCGGAAAAGGATTTGGTTGCAGAGTCGGTTGTGCCTGTTACTTACAAAGCGGGGCAAAACATTGTGGTGCAAGGCGAGGCGGTTACACAAGAACAATACGAGTTACTAAGGACTCTTGGGCTGTTGTCGCAAGAAACTACGTCTGCACTGCCTTATCTGGTAGTGGTAATATATATCTCACTAATATTTATGATGTATATTGTGTTTTTGGCAGTTTTTAACAAACCACTGTTAAAAGATACAAAAAAAATTGCAATCATAGCGATTTTAACCGCGTTGGCATACGTCAGTACCGTAATAACGCAAATTGTAACTCCGTATGCGTATCCGACATTCTTATTTATAATTTTAGGAGCGGTGTTGCTATCGCCAAAAAATGCGCTAATATACAGTGTATTTTTATCCTTCCTTATTTGTATAACCTTAGGAGAAGGAGACTTGATCGGCATAGAATCTTTATTCTCGCTTTTGGTGGTGTTGCCGGGCAGTTTCTTCGCAATATATACCCTAAAAGACATGCGATATCGTTCGCGGCTTATTGTGGCAGGTTTGGTTGCGGCGGTGCCGGGGGTTGTTATAACATTGGTTACATACATGATGCGATTGGTAAATGCAAACACGTTGGGTTTTGCTTCGGCGGTCATGGTAGTCGGCGGTTTCTTGTGCGGTATAATCAGCATAGGGGTGTTACCTTTAATTGAAAATGCCTTTAAACTAACGACGCCCACTAAATTGCTGGAGCTTTCAGATCCTACACGAACGTTGTTAAGAAGGCTCACAATCGAAGCCCCGGGAACCTATCATCATAGTATGTTGGTTGCAAATTTGGCAGATGCGGCTTGCAGTGCAATTGGAGGTTTTTCTTTGCTTGCAAGGGTGGGTGCCTATTATCATGATGTCGGCAAGTTAGAAAATCCTATGTATTTTAAGGAAAATCAATATAATAATGTAAACCCACACGATGAACTTACACCCTTAGAGAGTTCGGTAATAATCAGAAGGCATGTGACTTACGGTGTGGAACTGTTAAAGAAGGCAGGAATGCCCAAAGAAATAATTTCGATAGCAGAACAGCATCATGGAAACAGTTCTACCGGTTATTTTTACGCAATGGCATTAAAAGCAGATCCGGAAACAAACGAAAAAGATTTTAAATACGATGGCATACCGCCGACGACAAAAGAAGGGGCAATAATAATGCTTGCCGACGTTGTAGAGGCGGCTGTAAGAAGCATGAATTCGCCTTCAAGGGAAGAAATTTCGGCAATGGTAGCAAAGCTTATCAAGGGCAGATACGACGAAGGACAGTTAGACAATGCGCCGTTAAACAGGCAAGATTTAAAACAAATAGAGGCGGCTTTCACCAACGTTTTTTCGGGTGTATATCATAAACGTATAGAATATCCGCAGATTAAAATACATGGAGCGAACAATGAAGATAGCGTTATTTAATGAACAAGAAACACTAATAGAAGAAGTGGTGTTTGATGAAATAGAAAAAGCATTGCAGATGGTTTCAATAACAGAGGGGATTGACTTTTATGCTACCTTGCTTTTAAGTGACGAGCAAGGAATTCGCGAGTTGAACAGCGAATTTAGGAACATTGACAAGCAAACAGATGTTTTGTCTTTCCCGGCATACGAGCTTACACGTCCGCTGAAAGATTGCATAGAAGACATTGAAATTGAAACGGAAGAAGATTTGATTTTTATAGGTGACATTGCGATTTGTGTTCAGCAGGCTATTGCACAAGCGCAAGAATACGGACATAGCCTTACACGTGAGATAGCTTTTTTGGCGGTGCACGGTGCTTTGCATTTGCTTGGTTATGATCACATAGAAGACGAGACCGAGATGGTTCGGTTGCAAAAAGAAATTATGGAAAAAGCGGAGATAGGCAGATAGGCATATGGAGCAACAAAACAACGGCGAAAAAAAGAAAATACC
>CAYJNC010000090.1:0-7560 GCA_964371185.1 uncultured Christensenellaceae bacterium | reverse complement strand
TTTACTGCACACATGCGTTCTTCATACGTAAACATTCATATTCCTCCATTGTGGTCCAAGTTTTTGTCCGCACCCCCCTTTGCTGAGATACAAAATTGTTTGAATGATAATATAAAAATGTGGGGAATAAACGGATAAGAATAATGTTATAGAATTTCCATGCATTGTGGAATTGAAACCGGAAATAGAAAAAAACTTGATTATCATTTTAAAATTTAAATGAAAAATAAGAGAAGTGAAAAATTGTTTTATGTATAATAGGAATGTGATCTTGTTAATAAAGAAGCGTTTTAAATAAAAAAGTATGAATTGAAAACGCCATTTTGCATTATTATACAATTATTTCCAAAAATAGAGTTGCGTGCTTGACAAATTATATCCTATATGATAAATTTAAATAAATTAAAACTAAACCGTTGAAGCGGAGATAAAGATAAAAAAAGGATGCAAAGAGAGTTGGGGTAGGTGTGAGCCCGATCATTACTGTTTATCAAATGGACCGCTGAGGGCGCAGTCAAAGGGAAACTGAGTATTCTGCGACGTGATGGCCTACGTGAGTGGTCGGGAATATTATTGTATTCTGCAAAGCGCATAGGTTTTTCCTATGAATCAAGGTGGTACCGCGGGTTATTCTCGTCCTTGACAGATTTTCTGTCGAGGACGTTTTTTGTTTTCTATGGAAAACTAATAAAAAACTTGGAGGTATAGATGAATATTTATCCGAATTTAAAACAGGCAGAGGAATTGTTGCAAGGTGGTGATTATAAGACCATTCCAATTTCGACAACACTTGAAGATTTTATCGAAAGTATTGATATTTGCAAAATTCTTAAAAATATCAGTCAAAATGTTTTTGTGTTGGAATCGTGTGAGGATGAAGAAAACTCGGGCCGTTATAGTTTTTTGGGGTTTGATCCTACACTTGAAATTGTTGCTAAAAATGATACGGTTAAAATTAATTCCGGCACAAATATGACATTTAAAAGCAATGCGCCACATGAGTATATTCGGCAGATAATAAAAGAAAATAAAAGCCCGAAAATTTCCGGATTACCACCGTTTACAGGCGGACTGGTAGGGTATTTTTCGTATGATTTTATAAAGTATAGTGTTAGTAAGCTAAATCTTGATGCGCAGGACGAAGAAAATTTTAATGATGTCGATTTAATGTTGTTTAACAAGGTGATTGCCGTAGATAATATGGAAAAAAAGGTAATATTGATTGTAAATATAAAAGCCGATTCCCTAGAGGAAAACTTCAACAAGGCGGTTATGGAACTAAAATCAATTAAAGAGCTTCTTTTGGCAAAACGAATGAAGGTTGAAAAAGCAGGTCGCTTGATGTCCCCATTAACTGCAACGTTTAGCAAAGACGAGTTTTGCGAAATGGTACTCAAGGCGAAAAGGTATATTTATGAGGGTGATATTTTCCAGGTAGTGTTGTCAAACAGGCTATCGGCAGATTATGAGGGGAGCCTCATTGGTGTATATGAAAAATTGCGTGAGCGAAACTCTTCGCCATATATGTTCTATTTTTCGAGTAATGATATAGAAATGGCAGGGGCATCTCCCGAGACTCTTGTGAAGGTTGTTGACAAAAAAGTCATGACATATCCGCTTGCCGGAACTAAACCCAGAGGAAAAACCGAGAGCGAAGATGCACAGAATGAAATTGATCTGTTAAATGATGAGAAGGAACGAGCAGAGCACAATATGCTAGTTGACCTTGGAAGAAATGATATAGGGAAAATTAGCGAATTTGGAAGCGTTAAAGTGAAAGAATACATGAAAGTTCTTAAATTTTCTACCGTAATGCACATTGGCTCAACAGTCACAGGGGAGTTGCGAGCGGATAAAGATGCAATTGATGCCGTAGATGCAATTTTGCCGGCCGGAACACTTTCGGGTGCTCCTAAAATAAGGGCTTGCGAGATAATAAACGAGCTTGAAAACAGCAAAAGGGGTGTATACGGCGGTGCAATCGGATACATAGATTTTAGCGGTAATATAGATACCTGCATAGCAATCAGATTGGCGTTTAAAAAGAACAATAAAATATTTGTGCGTTCGGGCGCGGGCATAGTTGCCGATTCGGTACCCGAGAGTGAATATCAAGAGTGCATTAACAAAGCGAAATCCGTCGTTAGCGTATTGGAGGAAGAGGCATGATACTGATAATAGACAACTATGACAGTTTTTCTTATAATTTATATCAACTTATTGGAGCGCAAAATCCGGAAATTATGGTTGTGAAAAACGATGAACTGAGTGTTGAACAGATTAAAAATTTAAGGCCATCTCACATAGTTTTATCTCCCGGTCCTAAAAGACCGTGCGATGCCGGTGTTTGCGTTGATGTGGTGAAGCAATTACACGGTAGGATACCAATTTTGGGAGTTTGCTTAGGACATCAAGTGATTTGCGAAGCCTTTGGTGCAACTGTGTCTTATGCAAAGGAAATGATGCACGGAAAGTCTAGCGAAATTTCGGTGGAAGAAAGTGTTATATTTAAAGGATTGGCAGATAGAATAACTGTGGCGCGGTATCATTCGCTTGCGGCAATAAAAAGCACGATACCGAATGATTTGAAGGTGACAGCAATTGCAGATAATGGCGAAGTTATGGCAGTAGAACATGTGGAATTACCTGTGTTCGGTGTTCAGTTCCATCCGGAATCTATATTAACGCAAGACGGGGAAACCATGATGCGCAATTTTTTAAAGGTGGTTAGCAATAATGATTAAAGAAGCGATAATTGAACTTACAAACGGAAATGATCTTAGTATAGAGGTTGCCGAGACGGTAATGGACGAGATAATGAAAGGTAGTGCATCTCATATTCAAATTGGCGCATACCTTACGGCGCTTACAATGAAGGGGGAGACTACACAAGAAATAACGAGTTCGGCAAGGAGCATGAGAAGACATGCTACGAAACTGTTAAACGACCTTGATGTACTTGAAATTGTAGGTACGGGAGGAGATAGATCTAATTCTTTTAATATCTCTACCACTTCTGCAATTGTGCTTGCAAGTGCAGGAATACCAGTTGCAAAACACGGAAATCGGGCGGCTTCCAGCAAATGCGGTGCGGCAGATGTGCTGGAAACTTTAGGAGTGAAAATAGATGTTTCTCCTGAAAAAAGCATGGAAATGTTGAATGAAATCGGAATATGTTTTTTGTTTGCTCCTATATATCATGGTGCTATGAAGCATGTTGCACCTGTAAGAAAAGAACTGGGAATACGTACAATATTTAACATTTTAGGTCCGCTTTCAAATCCTTTGGGTGCAAAAATGCAACTTATGGGAGTGTACGACGAAGCATTGGTTGAACCTTTGGCAGAAGTTCTCACAAACCTCGGTGTGTCAAGAGGGCTTGTAGTTTACGGCAAAGACGGGCTGGACGAAATTTCAATGTCGGCGTCTACAAAAGTTTGTGAAATTCGCAATGGTTGGTTTAAAAGTTATGAGATAACCCCCGAGGAATTTGGGTTTGAACGTTGTGATAAAGCAGAGCTGACCGGGGGCGATCCTAAGAAAAACGCCGAAATAATAATTGAGATTTTGAAGGGTAAAAAGGGAGCAAAAAGAAATGCGGTTGTGTTAAATTCTGCTGCCGCATACTATATTACACAAGATGATTTGTCATTAAAACAGTCTATTGCACACATTGAAAAGCTTATTGACAGCGGCAAAGCAATGGAAAAATTAAACGAGTTTATAGCCGGTTCAAACGGATGAGGAAAAATTATGATACTTAATGAAATAGCGTCATACGCTAAAGAACGAGTTAAAGAAGATAAAAAAATTGTGAGTTTTGCCAAAATGAAAGATCGAGCACAAAGTTTGCCTAAGGGAGATTTTTGCTTTGAAAAGGCCATCAAAAACAGCAAGCCGGCGTTAATCTGCGAAGTTAAAAAAGCGTCTCCGGCTAAGGGGATTATATCGGAAGACTTTCCTTATATGAAGATTGCAAGTGAGTATGAACAGTTTGGTGCAACTTGCATGTCGGTGCTTACCGAACCCAAGTGGTTTTGTGGAAGTGATGCGATTTTTCGTGAAATTAGGGAAAGGGTAGCGATACCGATATTGCGAAAGGATTTTACGGTAGATGAATATCAGATTTATCAATCTAAAGTTATTGGAGCCGATTGTATTTTGCTTATATGCGCACTTCTTGACACAGATACATTAAAATCTTATCTCGGTATCTGTGAAAGTTTGGGAATTTCAGCATTGGTAGAAGCTCATGATGAACCCGAAATAATATCTGCAATAGAAGCAGGCGCAAGAATTATTGGCGTAAACAACCGAAATTTAAAAGATTTTACAGTTAATTTAAATAATGCCTCCGAATTGAGGAGGTGTATTCCAAAAGATGTTATCTACGTTGCCGAAAGCGGGATTTTGACACCGCAAGATGGAATTAACCTTGTGAAATCGGGGGCGGATGCTTTGCTTATTGGTGAAGCGCTTATGAAAACTACGGATAAACAAGATTTTATTGCGACTATCAAGGAGCATGAGTATGAGCAAAATTAAAATTTGCGGTTTGTTTAGGGAATGTGATGTGGATTATGTTAATGAAGCGATGCCTGATTTTGCCGGTTTTATTATAAATTTTCAAAAAAGTCATAGAAGCATAGATTATGACACAGCAAAATTGTTGATATACAAACTTTCAAAGGATATTAAATCTGTGTGCGTTTTTGTGGATATGCCAATCGACTATGTAATGCAATATGCACAATTTTGCGATATTATCCAATTACACGGAAATGAAACTAACGAATATATTGGCGAACTAAGAAGTTTTTTGCCGGGCAATAAAATTTGGAAGGCATTTAAAATAAGAAACGAGAGTGACATTATAACGGCCTCAAACAGCAATGCCGATATGGTTCTGATGGATAACGGATATGGCACAGGCAATGAGTTTGACTGGACACTGCTTGAAAAAATGCAAAGGAAATTTATTCTTGCGGGTGGGATAGATGAAACCAATGTTGGGCGTGCAATTCAAGAATTTTCGCCTTACGCCGTTGATGTGAGCAGTGGAGTTGAAAGCCGGAAACTAAAAGATTTAGACAAAATAGAGAGAATGGTAAAAATTGTGCGGGCAAAGAGCGGATAGGAAGGCTTGAAAGTACGGAATGATTGTTAATAGAGAATAAAACACTTTAAGGAGAATGAAATGAGCAACGCAAAATTTGGCATTCACGGCGGACAATATATCCCCGAAACACTAATGAATGCAGTAATTGAACTTGAAAAAGCGTACGAATATTATAGGAACGACGACGATTTTAAAAGGGAACTTTTGGAACTTTATTCAGAATATGCAGGTAGACCGTCGGGGCTATATTTTGCGAAAAAGATGACAAAAGACCTCGGCGGAGCAAAAATATATTTGAAGCGTGAAGATTTAAACCATACGGGTTCGCATAAAATAAACAATGTTTTGGGGCAGGTGCTACTTGCGAATAAGATGGGGAAAACAAGGGTAATTGCGGAGACCGGCGCAGGACAACACGGAGTTGCTACGGCAACGGCCGCAGCACTTTTTGACATGGAATGTGAAATTTTTATGGGTGCGGAGGATGTTGAGAGACAAGCCTTAAACGTATACAAAATGAAATTGTTAGGTGCTACTGTGCACAGCGTTACATCGGGAACGAGGACGCTAAAAGATGCCGTTTCCGAGACGATGAGGGAATGGACGAAGCGTATTTCAGACACCCACTATGTATTAGGTTCTGTAATGGGGCCGCATCCGTTTCCGACAATTGTAAGAGATTTTCAGGCGATAATCTCAAAAGAAATTAAGGAGCAGTGCATTTTAAAAGAGGGTAGACTTCCCGATGCGGTGATTGCATGTGTGGGTGGTGGTTCAAATGCAATAGGAGCTTTTTATCATTTTATACAAGAAAAAGATGTAGCGCTTATCGGTTGTGAAGCGGCAGGCATGGGGGTTGATACCCCTCAAACGGCTGCAACAATCGCAACCGGTAAATCGGGGATTTTTCATGGAATGAAGAGTTATTTCTGCCAAGATGAATATGGGCAAATTGCACCTGTTTATTCTATTTCGGCAGGGCTTGACTACCCGGGAATAGGCCCCGAACATGCAAATCTTCACGACGAGGGGCGCGCACAGTATGTTAGCATAACCGATGAACAGGCGGTAGAAGCGTTTGAATATCTTTCACGAGTTGAAGGGATTATTCCTGCTATTGAAAGTTCTCATGCCGTTGCGCATGCAATTAATATTGCACCTACAATGAGCAAAGATAAGATTTTAGTAATTAATTTGTCGGGCAGGGGAGATAAGGACTGTGTTTCTGTTGCACGCTACCGAGGAGAGGAAATATCATAATGAGCAAAAAAATAGCTGATGCATTTAAAAATAAAAAGGCATTTATATCGTTTATCACGTGTGGAGATCCCGATCTAGAGACGACACGCAAACTTATTTATGCACTTGAAAAAGCAGGTGTTGACCTTATAGAGTTGGGCATTCCTTTTTCAGACCCAACCGCTGAAGGCCCTGTAATACAATCTGCAAATATGCGTGCATTAAAAAATAACATAACAACAGACGATATTTTTAAAATGGTTGAAAGCTTAAATGTATTGGTACCTTTAGTATTTATGACGTATGCAAATATTGTTTATTCTTACGGGACGGATAAGTTTGCAAAGAGGTGCTCGCAAATTGGAATGAGCGGTGTAATATTGCCGGATATTCCATTTGAAGAAAAAAATGAATTTTCAGATATATTTGCAAAATACGGGTTGGATTTCGTGTCGCTTATTGCACCTACATCTAAAGACAGAATAAGAGAAATTGCAAAAGATGCAAGTGGTTTTATTTACTGTGTTTCATCTCTTGGTGTGACCGGGATGAGAAGTTCTATAAGCGGAAAAGTTGATGAAATGGTGGATATTGTCAGACAGGTGAGCGACCTGCCGGTTGCAATAGGTTTTGGTATTTCTACTCCAAAACAAGCGGAAGAAATGAGCAAAAAAGCCGATGGTGTAATTGTCGGTTCTGCAATAGTAAACATTGTAGCAGAACACGGAGAAAACAGCGAAAAGTATGTGCTTGAATATGTAAAAAACATGGTAGATTCGGTACGTTGTTCGGGTGATGAATAGCAATGGCAACAGTGTTTTGTTATGAGTGATACTAATAATATATAGGAAAATATATTTCGAATACATAAATTGTAATATACCGAGATTTTGGGTGAAAAAGATTGCCGTTGGGTAGAGTGTTATGCAACGAATAAAGACAGAGAGATTGCGAGTTTATTATTTAAATAACATCTCTAAAATGTCTACAAAAGCACCGTAAAATCGGTAGAACAGTTGGAAAATGCGGAAAAATACCACTAAATATATTGTTTATATAATTACAAAGACACAACATATAGATGGTAAAATCGAGTGGGAGTAGGTATTAAAAGGCTTGAAAGTGGCTTAAATAAAGGGTTTTAGGCGATTCAAAAAGGCTTGTGATACTACTATGATACTAAAAAATATTTTATAGATAAA
>CAYJNC010000089.1:0-7603 GCA_964371185.1 uncultured Christensenellaceae bacterium | reverse complement strand
CCAAAGGTTGTAGAGCGAATTGCAGACATGGGCGCTGTTTCTATGGAATACATTCGTGAGGCGGAAAGAATTTTAGAATACAAGGTTTCGAGCATCGGGCAAGAAGAAGATGCTTCGGTCGGTGGTCTTGAAATGGTTGTTGAATTGTTAGGTTCGACAGACAGAAGCACCGAAAAATACATTATGGACAAGGTAGAGGCAACAAACCCCGAACTTGCAGACGAAATCAGAAGAAGAATGTTCGTATTCGAAGATATCATCAAACTTTCGGATGCAGACATACAAAAAGTGCTCAAGCGTGTTGATAATAATGTACTTACAACTGCGCTTAAGGGTGCGAGCGAAGAAATTTCCGCGAAACTCTTTGCTAACGTTTCAAAGCGTGCTGCCGAGATGATTCGGGAAAACATGGACTATATGGGTCCGGTGCGTGTGCGCGATGTTGAACAAGCCCAACAAGAAATTGTTAATATTATTCGTAGCTTAGAAGATGCGGGTGAGATTGAAGTTTCAAGAGGCGATGGAGATGGCGATTATGTTGTTTAGGATAGACAGAAATGTAATCGGCCAAAACCAAATAAAATCAGCTAAAATAGATGTAATGCCCGATGTTGAAATAGAGCACGAAGAAGAACCTTTTTTGGATGAAGATTTTGTCGATGGCATCGAAGAAAGCGAAGAAGACAAAGAAATTCGTCTGAAAAAAAAAGAAATCAAGCAATTAGAAAAACAAATAGAAGCTACACAAAGAAAAGCGCATGAATTGATTGAAGCGGCAAAGATTGAAGCCGAAGAAATTAAAGAAGATGCAATGAAAACAGGCTACAAAGACGGGCAAGAAAAAGCCCAAGTCGAATTAGAAAAAGAGTTGTTAGAGTTGCGGGCGCAGGCAAAAAAGTTTGTTTTTGACCTGACAAAAGAATGTGACTCGGTTTATGAACAAATTCAAGCAAGTGTTTTAGATTTTTCGCTATTTATCGCTCAGAGAATTATTAAGATTGAGCTTGATAAAAGTGATGAGGCATACTTTAACATTGTGAGAGAGATATTAAAACAGGTTAAAGACGATACGGAGTTAATATTAAGAGTAAACTCTACCGATTATGACAAGTATTTTACAGATGAAGACAATGATTTTGTAAGCTTGCTCAGGAGTTCGGGAGTTGAAATAAAGAGAGATTTTAAGACGGAAGAATCAACTTGTTCTGTCGAGACAGATTACGGAACGTTGAGAAATGGTGTAAAAGAGCAATTGAGAAAAATGGGACAAATGCTAAGCAGGGCAGAATAGTATGGATATTTTAGCAAGGATATCGAAATTTAAAGATATTCTTACAGAAAACAATTTCATTGAAGTGAGCGGAACGGTAGAGAAAGTTGTCGGAATGACAATAGAATCTAAGGGGCCGGGTGTAAAGATGGGAGATGTTTGTGAGATTTATCCGGATGCTGATAGCGAACCTGTTTTGGCAGAAGTTGTGGGTTTTAAAGGCAAAAGCGTTGTGATGATGCCGTTTGGCGATGTGACCGGCATTGGAGCGGGCAGCAAGGTGTTGGCGACGGGAACCGAATTTAAGGTTAGCGTGGGTCCCGATATGAAAGGTCGGGTGTTAGATGCTCTTGGCAGGCCAATGGATAACAAAGGAAGTTTTTTGGCGCATGACTATTATTCGATAGAAAACTCTCCGCCCAATCCGCTCGAAAGACGGCGTATAAAAGATGTTATGGAAATCGGTGTACGGGCGATAGACTCTATGCTGACGATGGGAAAAGGGCAAAGGATTGGCATATTTGCCGGCAGTGGTGTTGGTAAAAGTACTTTACTTGGCATGATTGCAAGGCGGGCAAAGGCCGACATAAATGTAATTGTGTTGGTTGGAGAACGTGGTAGGGAAGTCGTGGACTTCATGGAAAAAGACTTGCAAGAAGAAGGGCTTAAGAGATCTGTATTGGTGGTGGCCACCTCAGATCAACCTGCTTTGCTAAGGTTAAAATGTGCAATGGTAGGAACGGCAATAGCAGAATATTTCAGAGATTGCGGGCTTGATGTTGTTCTGATGATGGATTCGCTGACAAGGTTTGCGATGGCACAACGTGAAATTGGCATGACGATAGGAGAACCGCCGGTTTCCAGAGGGTTTCCCCCCTCGGTTTACGCAAAACTGCCTAAACTGCTCGAGCGGGCGGGAACGTCAAAAAAAGGTACGATAACAGGCATATACACAGTGCTTGTAGAGGGTGACGACATGAACGAGCCCATTTCGGATACCGTTAGGGGTATAGTAGACGGCCACTTTGTATTATCGAGAAAGTTGGCGAATAATAATCAATATCCCGCAATAGATGTTTTAGGGAGTGTCAGCCGTTTAATGGTAGACATAGTAAGCCAAGAACATCTGAAAATGGCAAGCTACATCAGAGATATGATGACAGAATATAACAGTGTACAAGACCTGATAAGTATTGGCGCATATCAGCAAGGTGCGAACGCAAAGACAGATACAGCCATAGCGTTGCAAGGCCAAATCTTAGACATGTTAAAGCAGGGAATAGGCGAAGAGGTGTCTTTTGACCAGACTTTGAACAAAATGGGGATTATCACAAAAAATATGAGGTAATCTGATGAAAAAGTTTATATTTACACTTGAAAAACTTAGGGGTGTAAAGGAGATAGAATTAAAGCAAAAACGGTTAGAGCTTGAAAAAATTGAACATAGTTTGAAGCTTTATACCAATCAAAAATTGGCAAACAAAAAGCTTTTTGACAGACAATACAAAAATTTCGAGCAAAGAAGCGCTGACGGTTTGAAAATGCTTGAAGCTAAGCAATACAACGAATATTTACAGTACTTAGATGTTTTGATGAGGGAGCAAGAGGTTGTAATTCAGTCTTGCGCGAAACGAATTTATATTTGCAGAGAAGAAATTGTTAAGTTGATGAACGAAATTAAGGTGCTCGACAGGATGGAAGAAGAACAATTTAGCGAATACCTTAAAGAAGTTGAAAAAAATAACGATAATATGATAGAGGACTTTATGCAGTCGAGAATGAATTAAGGTCTTTTAAGGGGGCAGGAGAAAGAGTTGGCGGAGATAAGAGACTTAAACGAGGCTTTGGCTCAAGAAGAGATGGCCAAAAAGAAAAAAAAGAAATTGAAACCTAAAGCGGTTATAGCGATAATTATTATTGGCTTAATTGCCGCAGTGGTTGCGTTTTATATGCTAAACCCAAGTTTCTTTCCGTTAAAAGATTATGTAGTCGGGTTCTTCATTAGCCAAGACACAACCTATCAGGAAACGATGGCAGGGCTTGAGACAGAAAAAACAGAAACCGAAGCTTTGCGGGTAGAGCTTGAATCTCAAATGCAGTCTATAGAATCTGAAAAAACGGCATTAGAAGAAAGAACGGCCGAGCTTGACGCACGAGAAGAAGCGCAGACAAGCAGTACCGGGGTAGACGGAACTCAGTCGCAAGAATCTGCGATGACAGTTGCGGTGCTGATGGAAAACATGACGGCGGCACAGGCTGCAGGCATATTAAACAACATGACAAGCGACTTAGAAATAGCGAACATACTGACGCACATGGAAGAACAAATAGCGGCCGAGGTTTTGGCGGCGATGAAAGCGGATAAAGCGGCGTCGGTTGCAAGGTATATTCAGTAGGCAACACGTTAAAACGTGAAACCATAAAAAACTCAGGAGGGAGGAAAACTATGAAAGTAAGTAACTTAACGGAATTGTTTATGACAAAAACATCAACCATGGATAGTGTTTCGGGCGCGACATCTGACGACGGATTTTCAAAAGAAATGCAAAAGGCAGAGCAACGTGAAGACAGCAAAGTGGAAACAACGACAGACTCAAAAAAGCCGGATGATGAAGTAGTGTCTGAAAAAGATGAAGTAAAAGCAGACGAGACTGCGAATTCGGAAAATGGCGAAGATGCGGTGCAAAACCAAAACGATGGCCAGCAACAAGATACGCAGAATAAAGTGGCGGAGGAAGTTGCGGCACAGGCGAAAATTCCCGAGCAGAGTAATGGTAATGCAAGTGGGCTCACCGAGCAATTTGAACCCATGCTTAAAACTGTTGGAGCTGAGCAACCAACAACATTAACGCAAGATGCAGCAGTTACACGTTCGCAGCTAAATTCACAAGAAACGGCGATAGCATCACAGGCGTTGCAGTCAGAAGAACAAATTGCGAACACCAATAAAGGTGTGGAAATTGCAGACGAAGGAACGGCTTTTGCCAACAAGGTTTTGGAAGAAGCTAATGTCATAATCGAAAAACAACAAGGCGCATCGGCGCAAGACGAGCAAGGTTTGATGGACAACATGAAAAAGAATGAAGATCAAACTATTGTAAAAGAAAGCACTGTTTTGCAAGATAATTCTTTTGCCAAGGTGGCTCAAGACGGTAGCGTTGAACTTAAGACGGTTGCAAAACAAATGCCACAGGTTGAGCAACAAGAACGCATTTTGTCTCAAATTTTAGATGGTGTAAGAAACACCGCAACTGCAGAAAAAACAGAACTGTTTTTGCAATTAAAGCCGGATTATTTAGGCGGACTTTCGATTTTATTGTCGGCAGAAGAAAACGGGTTGGTGGCAAAGTTGCAAACATCGAACCAAATGGTATACCAAGCAATGCAAGCAGACATGGATCAGCTACAGGCTACACTTAAAGAAAAAGGTATACAAGTAACACAACTTGAAGTAGTTTTAAACCAAACTACCGACACTTCCGGGCAAGCACACTCCGGAGGCAGACAAGGTCAATTCGAGCAATCTAAGAATACTCAGGGAAGAGCAGTAGAAAGCATCGAAAGTGCAACAGCATATTATGATGCAGTATCACAATACGTAGTATTGGCAGAGCAAGGAGGTTCTGTGGAATTTACTGCCTAAGCATCGGGCAGGGCTAACACAGAAAGGAAAAGAAAAAATGTCTAACACAATTTATCCAACAACAGCAGGTATTACAGATACCCAAACATCGACCCGTGTACCGACACAAGAACTTGGCGAAGAACAGTTTTTGCAAATTCTTGCGGTACAGCTTGCTAACCAAGACCCATTAGAGCCGATGGACGACACGGATTTTATTGCCCAAATGGCGCAATTCTCGTCCTTAGAGCAAATGCAAGCCTTAAACGACTCCTACTCGACATCACAAGCCTACTCTATGATAGGCACAAACGTGGTAGCGAATGTAGCAGACGAATTTGGCGGAACTTCCACAATTTACGGCCGAGTTACCGGCGTTATAAAAGAAGGTGGAGAGAATTATTTGCAGGTTGGCAGTTATTTCATACCGATGGAAGCGGTTGTGGAAGCGTACGACCCGGGAATAGATGCAAACACACTTACGGCAGAGGCTGCTAACTTAGTTGGCAAAAATGTTACTGCCATGGTTCCCGAAGATGTAACAGACAGTGCTACCGGCGAGACACGAGTTGAATATGTTGAAGTTTCGGGCAAGGTTGAGGCTATTGCTATTCGCGATAATACAATCTATGCAAAACTTGAAGGTGTCGACGGAGAAGAGGGCAAGGAAGTCCCTGTTGCGTATATCACCGAAATTAAAGGAGAATAAGATATACCAAGAAGGAAAGTTCCACATTATGTGCAATGATGGCAGGGATAATAATGATGGTAACAACAATATTTATATAGATAGTTTTAAAAAAGGAGAAACACGACTATGATGAGATCACTTTTCTCTGGTGTAACGGGCTTAAGGTCGCATCAGACAAAGATGGACGTAATAGGTAATAATATTGCCAATGTAAACACATTGGGATTTAAAAAGAGTGCTGCAAACTTTGCGGATTTATACAGTGAAACGGTGGCTCCGGCTTCGGCACCGTCGGCAACGCAAGGTGGTATTAATGCAAGGCAAATCGGGCTGGGTACAACTGTTAACTCTATTGTAATTAAACACACACCCGGTGCGGCACAGTACACAGGCAATACCCTTGATTTGGCAATAACCGGAGACGGCTTTTTCACAATGAGAACGGCAACCGGTGAGCAATATTCAAGGGCAGGTAACTTGTCTATTTCAAGTAATGGTAGCTTAGTTAACCCGAGCGGTTATTTTGTTCAGGCGTTTGCGGCTAACTATCAAGTTGGTGATGCGGGCACGGCTACAACGGCCGGCCTTACAAACGAAACCGGCTTAGGCATAACAAACTTCAACTGGACACCTAACGATCCGGCGATTATTACGGCTTCTACGGGTACATATACATTTGAAGTTAACACAAGCAACCAAGTTAACATGTATAAGAACGGCATATTAATACAAGAAAATATAGATATTATGGACGCCGGTGGCACAGCTGTTGACCCGGCGGTTGGTTTCACAGACGGTGCAACGTACACGATCACCACAGATTTAGGTGAAATTGCGTTCACGACAGACGCTACAATTGCAGGTGCCGCAAACTTTGGTACGGCAATAAGCAACATTACATCACTTGCGGAAAATGCCGCTTTAACAATTGTTAACAACGACGCATTTGTTGCCGGTAACACAATAGGCGACATGATAATAGACCAAGATGCCTACGAAAATGTAACTATCAACGAAGAAGGTGCGATTATCGCACAGTTAAAAGAAGACATGGTGCCTCCCGGGATTGTTGGAGCACAAACGATGGCAAAAGGCGAAAAAGTAGTTTTGGGTTATTTGGCAATAGCCAACTTCACCAACACTGAAGGTTTAGAAAAAGTATCTACGAATATGTATACGGCAACGGCCAACTCGGGTGCGGTTACGCACAACCTTGCGGGTTCGGGCGGAACGGGTATGCTTACGCCTTCTTCTTTGGAAATGTCTAACGTTGATATTTCAGAAGAAATGGTTAACATGATAACCACACAAAGAGGTTTCCAAGCAAACTCTCGTATTATCACAACTTCAGATACTTTGCTTGAAGAGTTGATAAACCTAAAACGATAAGAGAAAGTTGAGCGTAATGGCTTATGATTGAAGTTTCTAAACTTAATGGAGACACCTGTGTTGTTAACGCAGATTCTATTGATGTGGTAGAGACAATTCCGGACACTGTTTTGGTTCTGGCATCAGGAAAAAAACTCCTGGTGCTGGATACTCCGGAAGAAATCTTAGAGAAAATCGTGTATTTTAAACAAAGAATTTTCTTGGGCTTGCCTAAGAAAATGGAAAAGAAATTAGCAGAAGAGAAGCAGCTTTTGGAAAAAGAACAGCAGACAAAAGAAGAGGTGAGTGAGTTTTGAATATTTCACTGTTAATGGGTGTAGCTTTAGGCGGTGTGCTCATAATTGTAAGTATTATTATCGGTGGTGGCGATGTCGGTGGCTTTATAGACGGAGCATCTATTATGATAGTTGTTGGCGGTACGTTAGCGGCAATTATTGCGAGTTTCCCGATGGATGACTTAAAAAAGATACCCACGCTTATTAAGATGGCCATGCAAAAGAGCGAAACAGACTATAACAAGCAAATTGAAGAGATTGTTTCTATGGTTGAAATCGCAAGAAAAAAAGGCATACTTGCATTGGAAGAAAAGTTGACAGACATAAAAGACCCTTTTATTCGCAACGGTATTATG
>CAYJNC010000088.1:4866-7623 GCA_964371185.1 uncultured Christensenellaceae bacterium | reverse complement strand
CGCTAAGCGCAACTTTTGGGCCTTCATATGGCTATATATGGATTAGAATAGGTATAATAGCCGGCATAGGTGGCGGTATTTTTATTGCTGTGTTGATAATTTTAAAAAGAAGACAAATCGCATCCCGACCAAAGAGAAGAGGATATCAGGTTGCGGGACGTCCGGCGAGCGCTACTCGCCATAACAATACCGGCAACAGACCACCAAACCGTCCGACCGGCAACCGGCCACCAAGCCGTCCTAACGGCAACAGACCGCAAAACCGGCCGACCGATAAAGGCTCAAACGGTAACAAACCGCAAAACCGGCCTCCGAGGTATTAAAAAATATATCGTCGAAAAAAATATATATAATTGACGGTTGACTCAATAGTGAGTAGAATAAAATATGAGATATTATCTTTAGAAAAGAGAAATAATGTGAAAGCGGTAAGCGGTAAAAAAATTATAAACAGAAACCTGACCGAACAACTTGTTATGGTTTTCAGTATTGTTGCTATTTTGCTGATATCAACTTATGTGGAAATATTGTATCTTCGATACATACTGATTAGTTTGGTTTTTATTGTGGTATTGGTGTTTTTTGGTATATATTCGTATTTGTTGAACAACCGCTTAGAACTTGTCGCAAACCTGCTTAATAAAAATGCACAGCAAATAGACAGATACATCCATGCAATGGTTATTCCGACTGCTATTACAACAAAAAACGGTAAAATAGTTTGGCATAACCCGGCGTTTATGTTAATTTCGGGAAGTGTATGCACGGGTAAAAATATTTTTAAAATATTTCCGCAGGCAGAAATACCCGATAAAAACAAGAGGATAATAATAGACAATGAAACGTATATCAAAGAAACTTTTCTTGCAAGTAACAAAAACGTTGAATATGTAGTGTATAGATTTATAGACTCGAAAAACAGCAGTATGACTTCTGATATTTACAAAGGTGTAATGGCAACCGTTTGTCATGTGCAGATAGATAACTACGAAGATCTTATGCGTGCGCTTCCGAAGGGTAATGAGGCGCATGTTCGTTCGCAAATCGAAAGCATAATAACCAAAACGGCAGAGAATGTTCATGGGGTGTATCAGCGATATGATAAAGATAAGTACATTTTGTTTTTTGAAAGAAAGCATCTTATGGGTTTAATGCAGGGGAAATTCCCTTTGTTAAAAGAAGCGCGGGATACAGACATCGGTGCGCCCGGGTATGTGCCGACGCTAAGCATGGGAATCGGCCTTGCAAAAACACCCGACGACGCAAATTGGAATGCTTTAAAAGCGCTTGAAATGGCACTTGGCAGGGGCGGAGACCAAGCGGTGTTGAAAGATGAAAGCGAATTTAAGTTTTATGGAGGCATTCAGCAGGGAAGAGAAAAACGTGCTAAGGTTAAGGCACGTATGTTTGCAAATGCACTTAAAAACCTTATGGAGCAAAGCAATAAGGTTATAATTATGGGGCACACAGCACCCGATCTCGACTGTATGGGTGCGGCGCTTGGGTTGGTTTCTTGTGCGTGGGGACTGAAGAAAAAGGTCTACATTGTGTTAGACAAGTCAAATTCCGCAATAGATGCACTTGTCGAAGAAATGCAAAAAGATCCGGATTATAAGAATGTTATCATAACGCCCCAAGAAGCACATTCTTTGATGGACAACAAAACCACGCTTATAGTAGTAGACACACAAATTGCGTCGTTTACACTTGCACCATCTTTGCTTAAAGAATCTGTAACTACAGTTGTGTTAGACCATCATTTGAGGGGAACAGGTTACATAGAACAATCAACACTGTTTCTACACGAACCGTATGCGTCTTCTACGGCTGAAATGGTAACCGAAATAATTCAGTATTTTGCCGAAAACATAAGTTTAAAACCATTAGCGGTAGAAACTTTGCTTGCCGGTATTTCAATAGACACAAAAGGTTTCACCTTCAAAACAGGAGAGAGAACCTTTGAGGCGGCTTCGTATTTAAGGCGAATGGGTGCAGACACAACGAAAATCAGACAGCTGTTCAAAGACGATTTGCAAACATTTTCGTTCCGTTCAGACATTGTACGCAATGCGGAGGTGTTAGAAAACGGCATCGCCGTTTCGATTTGTTCTGCCGAAACGCAAAACGCCCAAATAATAGCGGCGCAGGCGGCAGACGCATTGATAGGTATAAGAGGGATAAGTGCATCGTTTGTATTGTGCAAGCAAGACAATGTTATTTTGATTTCGGGTAGGTCTTTAGGTGAGATAAATGTTCAGCGGATATTAGAAAAGATGGGCGGCGGCGGCCATGCCACAATTGCCGGTGCTCAGATAAAAGGTAAATCAATTAATGAAGTTGATAAAATACTAAAAGAAAAAATTATGGAATACGAGAAGGAGATAAAAGAATGAAAGTAATTTTAAACGTAGATGTTGCAGGCAAAGGGAAGGCCGGTGAAATAGTTAATGTGTCGGACGGATATGCACGTAATTTTCTTTTTCCGAAAAAATTGGCAAAAGAAGCTACATCGCAGAATTTAAATGCCGCCACACAAAAAATTGCTGCCGAAAAGCACAAAAAATCTGTTGAAAAGCAAAATGCACAAGATTTGGCAAAAGAGCTTGAAGGTTCGACACTTGTTATTGCGGCAAAAAGAGGTGAAGGCGGAAAACTCTTCGGAGCTATAACCGCAAAAGAAGTTGCTTTGGCGTTGAAAGAAAAATATAATTACGAAATAGACAAAAAGAAATTTCAAGTTCCTCATATTAAAGAGTT
>CAYJNC010000088.1:0-4766 GCA_964371185.1 uncultured Christensenellaceae bacterium | reverse complement strand
AATATAATTACGAAATAGACAAAAAGAAATTTCAAGTTCCTCATATTAAAGAGTTGGGTGAATACGATATTTCAGTGAAAGTTTATGCAGAAGTCAGCACAAAAATCAAGGTTGTGGTAGTGGATGGCTGAAAACGGTAAGAACCTTAGGGTGCCTCCTAACAGTTACGAGGCGGAACAATCGATTCTTGGTAGTATGCTACTCGACGCAAAAAGTGTAGACGAGGCCTTGGTGCGTTTAAAGCCCGCAGATTTTTATCAGCCGCACCACAGAGATATTTTTGCTGTGGCGGCATTTCTTGTCGAGTCGGGAATACCCGTAGACATCGTAACGGTGGCCGAGAGGCTTGAACAGGAAGGGAAAATGCACGTTGGCGGTTTGGAATATTTGTCTCAGCTGACTAACGTGGTGCCTTCGGTTGCAAATTTAAGCCACTACATTAAAATAGTGGAAGAAAAAGCGTCGATGAGAAGTCTTATTGAGGCGTGCATTAAAATTTCGGACGATTGTTTTTTGGGAGAAAACGAGGCAGAGGTGTTAATAGGCCGTGCCGGCGATGCAATTTACCAAATTGCGATGAAAAACACCCGCGGAGATGTAATTCATATAAAAGAGGCTTTGCAAGAAAGTTATCAGCGAATCGGCGAAGCGATGAAATCAAAAGAGGGTATGCTGGGGTTGTCGACGGGTTTTCCGTATATGGACGAAATGTTATCCGGCTTGCAAGGAACACAGTTAATTGTTCTTGCCGCCCGGCCGGGCATGGGAAAGACGAGTTTTGCACTAAATATAGTAGAACATATTGGCCATATTAAGAAAATACCTTGTTTGATATTTTCGCTCGAGATGGGTGCGGAACAATTGGCGACACGCCTTTTATGCTCAGAGGCACAGGTGGATTCAAACTTGACTCGGTCGGGTAGGATGAACGCAGGCCAAATTACAAAACTTGCGGATGCAATGAAAGTTCTTTCGGTTGCGCCTATATACATAGACGATACGGCATCTATAACGGTGACGGAGATGCTTGCAAAAGCCCACCGTATGAAACGCACCAGTGGCTTAGGCTTAATTGTAATAGATTACTTACAGCTGATGCAAGGTTCGGGAAGGGTAGAAAACCGACAACAAGAAATATCTGCCATAACTCGTTCGTTGAAAATTATGGCGAAAGAGCTAAATATACCAATACTATTATTGTCACAGTTGTCTCGTGCCAACGAAAAAAGAGACAAAAATTCTCGCAAACCTATGCTTTCGGACCTGCGTGAATCGGGTGCGATAGAACAAGACGCCGATGTTGTAATTTTCTTGCACAGAGACGATTATTATAGGGACGAGCAAGAAGAAATGGACGAACAGGAAAAAATGCGTGCCACTGCGATTATTGCAAAACAGAGGAGTGGACAAACAGGCAACATTAACCTTGTTTGGCATGGTGAATACACAAAATATGTTGAGGTAGACGAAAAACACCAAACGGAGCCGGAATACTGATGATTACAAATAAATGGTTGCTTGGGAACGAAGACGTACACGTTCCGCTTGCAATAAGAAAAGAAATTTTTGACATAGACGCATTTCCTTATGAAAAAGAGGAAAATGAAATTATAGACAAACAAGCAATGCACCTTATTTTGCTCGACGATAAAGCGCCGGTAGCGATAGGGAAATTGTATCATGACGGGCAAACTTTTTGCATAGGTTCTTGTTGTGTCAGAAAAGATGTACGCAAGCAAGGAGTAGGAGACCTTTTAATTAAATTGCTGATGTTAAAAGCGTTTTCGTTTAATCCTTCTAAAATTGTTGTCCATGCACCGAAAGAAACAAAAGTTTTTTATGAACGTTTCGGTTTTTGTGAACAAGAAGGCAACGCAGATGGTGACTCGCACATAACTATGTATGTGACAAAAGAAACGATGGTATTTTTGAGTAAGTGCGGGCATAAAAAAGGTTACTCCGATTATTTCCCGACGACCGATAAAACGACATAATCGTTTTTGAAGTGTTTTGGTTTATGCCATGATAGCACAAAAAAAACCCACAAACATTTAGAGTTCGTGGGTCTTTATTTTGTGGAATGATTTATTTAAAATCTACGTTAACGCGTTCTTTGCCTATGTAGTGAATGGCGATTGTTCCGGGGCCGGAATGCGCACCGATAACCGGGCCGATAAAATGAATGGAAGTCCCGGCGATTGTCGGGAAACGTTCTTTAATCAAATTAGAAACCATTTCTGCGTCTTCGTAGGCGTCGCCATGTCCTATGAAAATAAGTTGGCCGTCTACGTTTTCTACGTCTTGTTCCATTTTGTCTATCATCTCGATCAGAGATTTTTTTCTGCCTCTGATTTTTTCTATCGGAATAATCTTACCTTCGTTGTTAAAAGCAAGTACAGGTTTAATGTTTAACATAGTTCCGAGGAAAGCGCTTGCTCGAGAAACCCTGCCGCCCCTTCTTAAATATTCTAAACTGTCTACCGCAAACCAGTGCATTATTTTTTTGGTAATATTGTTTGCATAGTCGTAAACTTCATCGTAAGATGCACCGCTGTCACGCTTGTCTAAAATATGGTGCATTAAACAGGCGTAGCCTCTGGCCGCCGAAAGAGAATCTACCATTTTTATGGTACGGTCGGGATATTTTTCTTTTAGTTGTTCTATGGTGAGCAACGCATTGTTGTAAGAACCGGACAACCCCGAAGAAAATTCAATGTGCAATATGTCTTTGCCGTCTTCTAAAAACGGTTTAAAAAACTCTGAATAACGTTCGGTATTAACCATAGAGGTAGTAGCAACGCCGCCTTCTCGCATTTTGTTATAAAACTCGGGAATTGAAAGCGTGACTCCTTGATCGTCATAATATTCGCTGCCTTCGATAAAATATTGATAGGGAAGAACAGTAAGATTGCGCTCTTTAATATATTCAAGCGGTAAATCGCAAGTTGAACAGCAGGTGATTACAAAATCGGCCATTATAATAAATCTCCTTCTTTTTATGATTTTTAATGAAATATAGTACTATAATACAGTTATACCGACAAAAAAGCAAGCATTTTGATATTCAAACATTATTTACATTTGTTTTTGTCATATTATATAGTAGCTAACAAGAACCATTGTAATTATCGTTGTTTTTTTTTAAGTGATTACAAAAAGTGTAAAAAAGAAAAAAACTTACATTAAAAATTGCATTTTGCTATTGTTTTTAGTTTGTATTTATATTAGAATAAAAAAGATTCACCATTGTTATTAGGCGACAAACGTGCATCAACCGAAATGGTTAAAAAATTTTATTATTATATATCGGAGGAAGAAAATGCAACTTTCGGAAAAAGCAATTGCAATTTCGCCATCGCTGACACTTAAGATTACGGCAATGGCAAAACAAATGAAGGAAGACGGTTTTGATGTAGTGGGTTTCGGTGCGGGAGAGCCCGATTTTGACACACCCAAAAACGTAAAAGATGCGGCGGTAAGGGCGCTTGAACTTGGCCTAACAAAATACACACCGGCATCGGGAACAAACGATTTAAAACAGGCAGTGTGCAAATACTTAGACGAAAAATATCAACTTAAATATGAAGCCCCGCAAATTGTTGTTTCTAATGGAGCCAAACATTCTTTGTTTAATGTGTTCCAAACAATTTTAAATCCAAAAGACGAAGTTATTATTATAACTCCGTTTTGGCTGACCTACCCCGAGCTTGTTAAGATGGCCGACGGTGTTCCTGTTTATGTAGAATCAAAAGAGGCGCACAATTTTGAGCCGGTAGAAAAAGACATATTGGCGGCAATAACAAAAAATACAAAGGCAATAATTGTAAACAGCCCTTCTAATCCATGCGGCTGTGTATATTCCGAGGAAACCTTGGCGATGATAGCAAAAATTGCAAAAGACAACAACCTATACATCGTTTCCGACGAAATATATTCAGAGTTATTATACGACGGACATAAACATGAGAGCATTGCAAACATAAGCGAAGACGCTTATTCTCGTACTATTGTAGTAAACGGGCTTTCTAAGTCTTACTCTATGACAGGTTGGAGAATCGGCTATACCGCAAGTTCAAAAGAAATTGCAAAAATTATGGGAAGCTACCAAAGCCACGCAACTTCAAACCCTTGCACTATGGCTCAATATGCAAGTGTAGAGGCGCTAACAGGCCCTCAAGATGCGCTCCTTAACATGAGAGAAGAGTTCGACAGACGTCGTAAACAAATGGTTGCAAGCATAAATGCAATAGACGGAGTAAGCTGTAATGCTCCTATGGGTGCGTTTTATGTTATGATGAACATTTCACAGCTAAAAGGCAGAAAAGTTGAAGGCAAAGAGATAACTTCTTCGGTTGATTTTTCAGAAATGTTGCTCGACAAGGTGATGGCAGCGGTTGTGCCGGGTGCGGCTTTTGGTGCCGACGATTTTGTTCGCTTGTCATATGCGATTTCTATGGAAGCCATTGAAAAAGGAATAAAAAGAATTGCAGAATTTGTGTCGATGACCGAACAAGCTTAAAGAAATTAAGACATTAAATCCTCGCAAAAGAAGATTTGCGAGGATTTGTTTTTTTACGCACATCAACGTAATTAGGTTGAATAAATTGAATGGATTGTGTTATAATTACGATGATTTCGACAGTGGGAGGTTTTTATATGAAAAGAGAATTGCGGTTAGAAATATTAGATATATTAGAAGACAATGCAAAAACTACGGTTGAAGAAATGGCATTAATGCTTTCTACCGATGAAAAAACAATTAAACA
>CAYJNC010000087.1:0-7638 GCA_964371185.1 uncultured Christensenellaceae bacterium | reverse complement strand
AAGCCGATTGCCGCACCCGCACCGTTTGCTACTGTTTCTATTAGGTTGTATTGTTCTGTTATATTTATGATTGCAACACCCAAAACAGCACAGTTTGTTGTAATTAAAGGCAAATACACACCCAAACTTTGATACAAAGCCGGGCTTGTTTTTTGCAACATCATTTCAACCAATTGCACCAAAGACGCAACCACCAAAATGAAGGCAATAGTTTGCATATATTGCACACCCAAAGGCTCTAATATTAAATATTGCACCAGCCAAGTGATGATAGAGGCAAGAACCATAACGAAGGTTACCGCCATTCCCATTCCCACTGCCGTTTGCACACGTTTTGAAACTCCGAGAAATGGGCAACACCCCAAAAACCTCGAAAGCACATAGTTGTTTACTAAGATAGAACTCAGCAAAATTGCGAAAATTCGTATAAATTGTTCCATTATGCGCCTCCTTTCTTCTTACCTGCAATTATTTTGTTTACCAATGCAAGCAACAATCCGAGCACCAAGAAACCACCCGGTGCTAACACAAATAATAAGACATCGGGGTAACCTGCACCAAAAACATCTACGCCGAACAACGAACCGCTTCCTAAAAGTTCGCGCACAAAGGCTATCATCATGAGGGCAAGCGTAAACCCTATGCCCATGCCGATTCCGTCTACCGCCGAAGCTAAGACACCGTTTTTGCTCGCAAAAGATTCTGCCCGTGCCAAAATTACACAGTTTACCACTATGAGCGGTATAAATATCCCCAGCGACTCGTTAAGCGATGGAATATATGCCTGCAACAACATTTGCACTACCGTAACAAACATTGCTATTATTACTATAAAGCAGGGAATTCTAACCTTTGCCGGTATAAAATTCCTAAGCATCGAGATAAGCACATTAGAACATATAAGCACGAATGTTGCCGCGCCGCCCATTCCGACTGCGTTTACCAGAGAGGTTGTTACTGCTATTGTCGGGCATAAGCCAAGCATCAACCTAAATATTGGGTTTTCGTTCAGTACACCGTTTACGAAAACGCCTTTCATTGCGGTTTTTTCCATTATACTCACACCCCTTCTTTCAAGTTTTCTTCAAAGAATGTCCGAGCCACATTAACTGCGTCTGTCACACTCTGCGAAGTTATAGTAGCACCCGTAAGCGCCTGAATTTCGCCCGTTTGTCCGGTAGGCGTCTTAACCACAGTCAGCGGTCCGCTCGAGCCTACATACTGTCCTAAGAAATCGGGAGAAGTTGCATTTGCACCCAACCCGGGAGTTTCCTCGTGGCTGTTTATGGTGACACCTGTTATCGCACCAACCGTGTCTATGCCAACGGTTAATGTTAAGTTTGGCGAATAACCTTTTGTTACCATCGCAATGGTATAACCAACCGGCTGACCGTCTGCCATTCCTTCATATACTTGCGTTATGGTTTCGTCTGCCGTATATGCGGATAAATCTACCTGTTCAAAATCGGCCGCCTGCGGCAAAGCCTCCATACGAGCCTCATTTTCCATACGGGCAACCTGCTCGGCAATCGGATCTTTTGTTATGGCATAAACCAATCCGAGTATGAGCCCTGCACACAATGTTATTATTACTAATCTTATCGATAGGTTTGCAATACTGTCTTTATTTTTCAACTTTGCGCACCTCCCCAAAAACTTTTCTCTTGAATGCTCTGTCGAGTAACGGCGCAAACAGGTTCATGAATAATATGGCAAACGAAACGCCTTCAGGGTAACCACCCCACAGACGAATAACCATCGTTACCACACCACACCCAATACCAAACACTATCTGTGCTTTTTTGTTCATCGGCGAAGAAACATAGTCTGTCGCCATGAAGAATGCACCTATCATAACACCACCTGCAAACAAGTGGTATAAAACCATTTCCGGCCCCGCAAACACAAGCGCAAACACCGCAACCGTTGCTAAATATGCACCGGGTATTCTAAACGATATAACTTTGCGAATAAGCAAATACACACCGCCTATTATAAGCGCAAGCGCACTCGTCTCGCCGATACTTCCACCCACATTTCCGAAAAACAAATCGCCGACCGAAGCAAGCTCTAATGAACTGTCTTTTAATGCGGCAAGCGGCGTTGCACTAACGACCGCATCTACACCGCCGGTCGGTGCTAAAAATGTTGTCATAACAACCGGAAAAGATATGAGAAGGAAACAACGTCCTGCCAAAGCCGGGTTCATAAAGTTATGACCCAAACCGCCAAAACATTGTTTTACAATTATAATTGCAAACGCACTACCAAACACCGGAATATACCACGGTGTTTCGGGTGGCAAATTCAGCCCCAATAATAACCCTGTTAAAATGGCACTGAAATCTCTTATTGTTACTTCTTTTTTTGTGAAAAATTGAATGGCCCATTCGCATAAAACGGCACTGCCGATAGACAAAGCCAATGTGCCTATCACACTTGCGCCAAAAAAATATATTGCCGCAATTACCGCCGGTATCAGCGCAATAACCACATCTAACATAATGCGGCTAACACTGCTGTTCGCCTTTATGTGTGGCGAGCCCGATAAAATCATCTGTTGCATCTCCTACCCCTTTTCCTACTTATTCTCGGCTTCTTTTTTTTGTTCAGCCTCTTTTTTTTGCTTTTCCTTCATATGAATAACCATAATTTGTTCTTTAGCAAATTTAATGTTTTGTGCTAACGGTTTTTTTGCCGGGCAAACATAGCTGCAACATCCGCAACTCATGCAAGACAACGCCTGCATATCTTCTGCCTTCTCAAAATTTTCCATAACCGCCGCCGCAGAAATCGTGGCCGGAGCTAAATACATCGGACAGACTTCACCACAGCGTCCACACAAAATACAGTTAGATTCTCTTTCCTTTCGTGTAAAGGTTTTGTCTAAAACCAACACACCCGAAGAACCTTTTGTTATCACGCATTCAAGCGTTGGCAAAGGCAAACCCATCATCGGGCCGCCCGATATGACTTTTAGCGGAGTAGACGAAAACCCACCCACATAGTCTATAACATCTTGTGTAGATGTTCCTATTCTAACCATTAGATTTTGCGGTTTGCTAACCGCACCCGTAACCGTAACAACCCTTTTTACCAGTGGCTCCCCCTGCAAAAAGGCATCTGAAATTGCGGCCGCAGAAGAAACATTCGCCACCACCACACCAACGTCCATCGGCAAACCGCCCGCCGGCACAATTCTGCCTGTCACGGCATCTATCATTTGTTTTTCCGAGCCTTGCGGATATTTTGTTTCAAGCTCGCACACACGAATAGAATGTGTGTCTATTGCATTCTTTAATTTTTCTATCGCCTTTGGTTTGTTATCTTCTATGCCTATTATGGCTTTCCCGACACCAAGCGCCTTCATGATGATTTTAATACCCATGATTACCTTTTCGGGTTGTTCTATCATCATCCTGTAATCGGCCGTCAAAAAAGGTTCGCATTCCGCGCCGTTTAAAAGCAATAAATTCACATTTTTTTCGGGCGGTGGCGAAATTTTCACATGAGTCGGAAACGCAGCTCCGCCCATGCCCACGTTGCCGGCCTGTTTTATTGCCTCTATAATTTCTTCTTTAGACATCTCTGTGTAATCTCTTGTAGGCATTTTTTGCCATTCGTCTTTGAAATCGTTTTCGATCACAACCGCACGCACGGGTTTACCGTTTATGTTCACAATGTTTGTAATTTCTTTAACAACACCCGAAACACTTGAATGTATGGGTGTAGAAACAAACCCTTTAGCACTGCCGATTTCTTGCCCCATCAAAACACGTTGTCCAACCTCTACAATCGGCGTTGCCGGTGCTCCAACATGCTGAGACATAGGAATCTTAACAATAGCCGGTGCCGGCATTTCGCTAATGGCACACTCGCTTGTCAAAGGCTTCCCCTCGCCTATTGAGTGCAGTGGATGTATTCCACCCTTAAATGTTAATTTTTTCATAAAAACCTTCCCCTATCGCTCTCCTGCTTGCATTTTTCTACTTTACAAGCAATTATAAATTATATCATAAACATACCGCTCTAAACAACCGTATTTTTACTATGCGAAACATTTTTTTATGTTATTATTTTTATTTCAACAAACTTTTTGCACAATTTATTCAAACATATTTTTAAAAATGCCGTCCTAACATTTTTCTGTGCAAAAAAATCTCTCCGCACAACGAAAACCATTGTTTTTATCATACGAAGAGATTGTTTACCTGTTAATATTAATTTTTATTTTTTTGCTTCAACAACCTTCACCCGTCGCCGGAGATTTCGGAGTAACCGCATCCGAATCCGAACCGGATTCAACGAATGTTGCACTAATGCTAACCGCCTCACTCGGCATAACAAACGTGCGAACCGTACCCGTTCCGCTAAGTGCTATTTCGCCGCTTGCGCTACGCACGCTTAGGCCGCTTAACGCATATCCCGAATTAGGAGCGGCGCTGACCGTCACTGTTTGAACCTCGGCCGCCTGACCAACGGGGTTAGTCGTTATGTTTCCGTTTGCCGACTGCTCTATGTTAATTGCATACATTGCGTTGCTATAAACCGTTAACGTTCCGTTCATTGTGTCTATCGGGTAATAATTACTATCGCTCGGCGCAACCGCACCCGTCGG
This sequence comes from uncultured Christensenellaceae bacterium, assembly GCA_964371185.1. Classification (GTDB taxonomy): domain Bacteria; phylum Bacillota; class Clostridia; order Christensenellales; family Christensenellaceae; genus CAYJNC01. Next base: position 3,020 of record CAYJNC010000087.1, on the reverse strand, counting down.
GATAATTGCGTAAGTTCCCGGCACAGACATATCCGGGGTTCGATCGTAAATTATGGTCGGCGTAACGCTAAGGCTTTCGCCCGCACGCAAGCCCGAAACCGTATACTCGCTTTGGTCTATAACAGGCACGCTGTCTCCTACCCACGCCGTCTTGCTCGGCGTGCTAATGGTTATAGTTCCTTTGTCTATCGTTAGCCTAAGTACCGCAAAAGACAAGTTATAATCCTCGTCTGCCGCCTTTATTGCAACAATGTTTACCGTTCCCGCCGCTAAAATAGTTGCCGAATCTCCGGTAATACTAACCACATTCGGGTTTAAAGATATATACCTTATAGCACCGCTTCCGTTTCCGCCCGAAGTGCTTAATGTGAAGCCGGTATCCACATAAGTCTTATTGCCGACAGAATTAATTTCAAGTTTTTGTTGCACTTGTTTGCTTGTGTCAAACGAAAGTGTTTCACTGTTAGACGCAAGATGGTTGGTGTCTCCATTGTATATCGCCTTAACTTTAAACACGCCTTCTTTTAAGCCCGACCATTCAAACGTTGCCGCACCGTCAACAAGCGCCACATCGTCACCGCCCGGTATGGGAGTTTGCGAATTGGGGTCTGTTGTAACATCGATAAAATCTACCGTTCCTACAGGCACGTTGCCTTGCCCTATTCCAACAACCGCATTAAGCGTTACAGTGTGGGCTATTACCGTTCCCGTAATCGAAGTCACATTTACTATTGTTGCCGATGTTGTTTTGGTAATCTCTACGTTTCCGCTTACGTCGCTCGGGTCAAGCACATAATATATACTGTCTACACCCGAAAGGCTTGTGCTTGTTGCCACAAAAGTTTTTATACCCGAATCTGCATCGTTTGCATTTCCGTTTGCCGTCGCACCCACATTGTCACCGGGTTGTACACCCGATAAAGCCAAACTTACACCTCTAAACGCCGTCGTTCCGTCATATTCCTTGCTTTGTCCCGGTGCAACCGTCGCCGTAATGTTTTTCTTGTTAAGCGTTATTGCAACCGCTTCTTCGTAGCCTGCCTGGTTTCCCGTTTCCACATATTTTGCCAAAATCGCATTGTTTCCTATGTTAAAACCGTCTTGGCTTGTGTCTACCGTAAAGGTAAGTTTAACACCGTTTGTTGCCGTTTGAGGTTCTGATATTTGCGTGTATACACCGTTTATCAAAGTATAAATCGCAACTTGGTTTTGAGCCGGAGCGGAAAAAGACATCGCACGCATTAATGGTGCGGCCTCGCTCGTGATGTTTGGTGTAACACTAACCGTCAACGTGTCACCGTACGTATAAGTTTTGTCGGCCTTGTCTACTGTAACACCGCCTTCAAACGTTGTCCCTGCCCTAAACACACTAAATTCTTTTTCTACCGTCGGGTATCCTGCTTGGGTAAATATTACCTTGTAATAACCCGAATTTTTAACTTCGCTAACATTTCCCCATGTTCCGCTTGCCGACTTCATTTGGTAAACCGCTTTCCAATCGTCTTTTAGCAAAGTATATTCCACACCGCCCATATATTTTGTGTTGGGTAGGGTGTATATGTCTGTTATAACATTTTCGTTATATACCAATTGCGGAATCAATACATCGTTTGCGGTAAGCAAATTAGTTTCATACACTCCGCCCGGCGTTTGCTGATGTCCTGCCAAACCACCGTCGTTTATTATTGTTCCGTTGTTAGTTAACGTAACACCGTCTTTAACGACAAGAGAATTATTTATCGGAATATCAAGGGTTGTTCCGCTTTGGACAACGGCGTCCGCTATTATAGTCGGGTTGTTATAAACCCTGCCTTGCGTCCCTTCAATAACAACACCTTGAGTTGCCGTGTTTGTTTTGTACGCATCGCTTGCAATTGTGTTCGCATAAACAAAGCCATTGCCGTTTGTTCCGGTTGTGAAAGTTCCGCCAATGCCGTCTGCACCCGCTCCGCCGACTGCATTTACCGTTCCGCCGATAACATTTGTAACACCGCCCGGGCTGGTGTCGTTTCCGCCGATGCCGTCTCCGCTAAGTCCACCCCTCGCATTAACTATTCCACCATGAATATTTACGACTATCTCGCCATAAAGGTCGGCCTTACTGCCTATTGCTGCGGCTCCGTTACCGCCCTCAACATTAAGTGTTCCCGGCCCGTATATGTTTATTATCGGCACTACCGAAGTTGTTTTGGTAAGTTCCATTCCGCCATAACCATCAGACCCAATCAACGTATTATTTCCCACCAAAGTTATATTTGCGGAATAAGCCCACTCTGTCGCAATGGCCGCACCGCCCGTACTCCTTGTGTCTATCGACACATTATGAAATATAAGGTTGTGTGTGCCCGCACCAAAGGTCATCGTTTTATTTGTACTGCCGGTTAAAATAAGATTGCCCGAAAAAACTGCGTCGTTACTTCCCGAACCGTTATATCGAATTGCACTTTCGTCTGCCGATCCGCCACCCGTGAAATACAGCTGTTTTCCGGATATATCAAGTGTCAGCGGATTAGTACCGCTTGTGCCCGCATTTCCGTATATATAACCTTTTACCACAAAAGTTCGGTTATTCTTGGTAGCGGTGTTACTTGTATAATTACCGGTACAAGTAATCGTTCCGTTGTTTTCCGCCGTTCCGTAGTTTATGAAATTATCTTCACAGTTGAGCGTTCCGCTGTTTACAAAATTGCCGTTGTTGGTAATTTCTGCACGCAACGTATTCAGCGTTATCCCCTCGGGTATTGTAAGCGATGCCAACGAATTAATTATTAACCTGTCAACACTTGATTGTAGTGTGATGTTTCTTGAAAGCGTTTGTTTACCATAAACTTCTGCCAACATATTCTCTATAATTATACCGCTTAGCGGATAGTTTTTCGCCGCCTTAATTCCGCTGCTTGCATAAACATATGCCGTGCCGGTTGCGGTTGTTGAAAACTTTCCCTCATCGTTTGGGTAATACACATTAACAGGCCAACCCGCACCAATCGAGCTTGAAGCGTTATATCCGCCGATCGCTT
>CAYJNC010000086.1:3471-7659 GCA_964371185.1 uncultured Christensenellaceae bacterium | reverse complement strand
TCCCATATTCTAAATATGCGTTTTCTGCCTCCTGATAAATTCTTTCAAAATCGTCGAATAAAACCAATGGTTTTTTAAAATAATCGAACAAAGAGAATTTTTCATAAAGCGCCGGCAAAAGTGTGTTTGCCATCTCCGACGCACCATATTCTTGTATTTCATATGTTATATTGTCTTTTAATTCGCCGTTCTCAACGGTTTTTAAAAAACTCATGATATTATCTTTTGCCGCACTGTTTATCACAACTTCCCTTGCCGGCGGCAATAAAAAACTTTCTGTCTTAGTTCGCTTATCCGACTTTTGCGAATCTATGTCAAAGTGGCGAATGCTTTCTATTTCGTCGTCAAAAAAAGTTATACGCAATGGTGTTTTCGTGTCTGACGGGAAAATATCTAATATTTCTCCCCTTTTTGCGTACTGCCCCTTAGAATAAACCGTTCCCGCTCGTTCATAACCGCTTTTCGCAAGATGCTCAAGCAATTCTTGCATATCATAGTTGTTTCCCACCTTAAGCATAAGGCAAGCGTTAAGAAAATCTTTTTTTGGAATCACCCGAGCCATCGCCGCCTTGACCGACAAAAACACAAGCCCGTGTTCGGTTGAATTTTTCAGCACACGAATACGTTCCATTTCGCCTTCCCTGCTTTTTGCCTGCGTTTGACGCAAATTCATTTCGTCATCCGGGAAAAAAACAGCATTACCTCCGCAGGCATTAGCATATTCATATGCACTTTGTTCTGTTGCCGTAACGCACAAGACTGTGTGTTTATAAGAATCTTTCAGCGCGTTCACAAAATATGTTTTCGCATTTTGTGTAACACCAAAAACAGAGCAAGGCAGTTCTCCTTTACGTACAAACCGGACAAGCTCTGAAAATTCATTTGTATTTTTTATTATTTCTGTTATTGCTTGTTTCAAACATTTTTCTCCCGAAATTGCTGTTGGGCACTTTGCACGCCTTCTAAAACAAGGCATTCGCACGCCGAAGCCGCATTTAAAAACATTTCTTTTGCCTTCTCCATGTCTTCAAATTTTCCCAATACATGTGCCGTTAGGCTGTGGCTGGGGCCGCCTATGCCGACACGTACCCGTCTAAATTCATTTTCGGATAAATACGATATGATAGACCTCATGCCGTTATGCGTGCCCGCACTACCCTTCTCACGTATCCTGAGCGAACCTAAAGGTATGTCAATGTCGTCGTATACAACGATGATTTGCGATAAATCTGCCTTGTAATAATCTACAACCGCCGACACCGCATATCCACTGTTATTCATGAACGTGTCCGGCTTAACAAGCATGACTCTCTTTCCTTCTATCGTACCCTCGCCGACCATAGCGTCAAACTTTTTTTCGCTTTTCAGTTTTATGCCGTGTTTTTTTGCCAATATGTCTACCACACAAAACCCTGCGTTGTGCCGAGTGTTTTTATACTTTAACCCCGGATTTCCCAATCCAAAAATATAATCCATCCGCCTATCGTTTATCCTTCCAATTCTCTTTGTTTTCTTGTCGACAACGCGCAATTGCAAAATAGCCTTTTGGCACCGTTTTGGTTATTGTCGTTCCGGCCGCAATGTATGCATCCTCTTGTACTGTAACGGGTGAAATTAAGTTTGTGTTGCAACCGATAAAAGCATTGTCTTCAACCGTCGACCTGTGCTTATTCTTACCGTCATAGTTTACCACGACTACACCGCACCCTACATTAATATTTTTGCCAAAATCAGCATCACCTATGTATGTTAGATGCGACACCTTTGTGTTTTCGCCGATTTCGGAATTTTTAAGCTCTACAAAATCACCTATTCTGCAATTATCGTTTACTTTTGTGTTGGGTCTGACGTAGGCAAAAGGCCCAACCGTGCAATTCATGCCTATTTCAGAATTTAATATTACCGAGTTTTCAACGGTTGTACCGTCTTTTATTTCAGAAGCACACACCCGTGTGTTTGAGCGCAAACACACATCTTCACCTATTATACAGCCGGATTCTAATGTTACAGCCGGGTAAATTACTGTGTCTTTACCTATTTTTGTGTCTGCATCAATATAAGTTGTTTTTGGGTCTATTATGCTAACGCCGTTTTTCATGTGTTCTTTTGCAATTCTATCTCGCAAAATTTCTGCAACTTCGGCTAATTGTTCCCTGTCGTTGACACCCATACACTCTTTTTCGTCGGCAACAACAAAAGCCCCCACTTTTCCGCCGTCGCCGTTTATAAGGCCGACAATGTCTGTTAGATAATATTCACCCTGTGCGTTCTTCGGCTTTATTCTGTCTAAGCAAGCAAGCAACACAGAGTTCTTAACGCAATAACAAGAAGCGTTGACTTCATTAATTTTTCTCTGTTCGTCGGTTGCGTCTTTTTCTTCAACTATCTCAAGCACATTGCCGTCTGCTTTGCGCACAATTCTTCCGTACCCGAAAGGATTCTTTATTTTTGCACTGAGCAGTAAACAATCAAAGTCATTGTCTTGCGCACTTAAAACCATCCGAGAAATTGTTTCGCCTCTAAGCAAAGGCATGTCTCCCGCAACAATAAGCGTATACCCGGAAAAATCCTGCAAATGGCTTTTTGCGCTCATGACCGCATGGCCGCTTCCCAAGCGTTCTTTTTGTTCTGCATAACAAGCACGGTTTTCGCATTGACTCATAATCTTGTCTATTGCGCTACCGCATACAATTACATTTTTTTTGGTTTCAACGGCCTCGACCGCCCTTAAAACATGTTCAACCATCGGCAATCCGGCCACCGGATGCAACACCTTAGGCACCTTAGACTTCATTCTTGTTCCTTCTCCTGCCGCCAAAATAACACTTATAAACTCCATTTTTCACCCTACTCTTTTTTGTATATTTTTTCTCATACATAGATTTTACAACTAAACCCTGTGTTTTGTAAACAAATAAAAAAACCTAAACGATAATTAGGTTTTTTTATACTTAATTCTTAAAATGGTTTGTGTGCTTTAATGCTAATTACTGAACATGCAAACAAATTTTTTTAAAATAATTAAAGGTCCCATAATCCCTCTTTTACCCTTTTATTAAACTGCTTGCATTATACAAATTATAAACATCAGATATAACACACTTTTTGCTGACTCGCAATTCTTTTTTTCTATAGCGACACTAAAACACCTATCTTCTGTATTTACCAAATTTCATAATGTTTTCGTTGCTGTGTTTACTAAGTAATGATGTATATTAATTATTGCTATTGTCTTATTCAAAGTTGTCTTGTTGCATTAAAATGTCTTACTACACTTAGTCGGTTTTCGCTTGCCCTCGGTTAATTAACCGGCTGCCCCATTCCCTCACATTCGCTCTAAGCCGTTTTGTTAAAACACAAGTTTTCAAACAATTGTGGTCGCCTAAAAAATCAGAATTGACTAACTTGCAGCAACTCTTCATCCGGTGCGTTAGCATACTCTTTAAGAATGATTTCTTGAATCATCTCTCGAGTCTCGGAGTTTATGGGGTGTGCAATATCTTTGTATTCCCCATTCGGTGTTTTTCTGCTCGGCATTGCAATAAACAATCCCATAGATCCTTCGATGATCTTCATGTCATGAATTACAAACATATCATCGAAAGTCACAGATACAATGGCTTTCATCTTACCACTTGCGCTAATTTTCCTTATACGTATATCCGTAATATTCATATCAATCCTCCAAATATTCTTGTCTTCACTTTTGTTTTTTATGGGTTCCCTTAATTATCTTACTTTTATAATAATACTTATTTTAATAAAATGCAATAAAAACCAACCCAAAAAATGCTAAAAAAACGTTTTTGTTACTATTTTTTTAAAATTTCCCTTGTTTTTATCATTATCACGCGCATAATTGAGTTTGAAATTCAATAATTTAACATTTATTTGCACGAAATATACCGGTAGCTGACTCATATATAATAAAGTTTTTTAACGCATTTAAATTTTTTTTTACTTTGTTGCATTTTTTTCTTTATAGTTGCATATCTATTGCGACTAAAGTATAATAAAAATGCTCTGCAAAAGTGTTACCCTTTAAAAATAAGCAGAGAAAAAAAGGAGTAATAATGGAATTAAAATCTCTTGATAATATAAAAAATAAAAAGGTTCATTTTATCGGAATAGGTGGTTGTTCTATGAGCGGCCTTGCTCAAATACTTTCTGTGAACGGGTTTTCGGTCA
>CAYJNC010000086.1:0-3461 GCA_964371185.1 uncultured Christensenellaceae bacterium | reverse complement strand
AGATGCAAAAGAATCTGCTTTTACCGAACAACTAAAAAAGAAAAACATTTCTTTCGTAATAGGACACGACGAAAAAAATGTTCACGATGTAGGAATGGTTGTTTATTCGGCGGCAATTAAATCATATAATCCCGAGTATGCTTATGCGGCCTCGCACGACATACCCTTAATAGAACGTTCTAAATTGCTCGGGTTGATTTCAAAGCATTACGGCACGGTTGCTTGCATAGCCGGATGTCACGGCAAAACCACAATTACATCTATGCTTGCACTCATTATGCAAGACACAAAAGAAGACAGCACCGTCCATGTAGGCGGAATGGTAGATTTTTTAGAAGGTGGTATATATCTTGGGAAGGGTGATTCTTTCATAACCGAGGCTTGCGAGTATGTTCGCAGTTTCCTAACTCTCCACCCCACCCATGTTCTCGTAAACAACATAGACGACGACCATTTAGACTGCTACCGAGACATAGACGACATCTACAACACTTTCGTAGAGTTCATTCAAAAACAGCCGAAAGACGGCATTTTACTGTTAAACTGTGCCGATAGTTTGGCATACAGCCTAAAAGAACACGCAAAATGCAAAGTCATCACCTATTTAAAAGATGGCGATTGGCAACTTGCAGACATCAACTTTGATTCAAACGGTTTTTGCAGTGCAAAAATTTCACATAAAGAAAATATTGTCGGGGACATTAAACTTAATGTTCCGGGTTTGCATAACTTAGAAAATGCACTTGCCGCAATTTGTTTTGCCGCAGAAGTTTTTGGCATAGATCCTAAGTATGCCGCACAAAAACTTTCTTCTTACAACTTAGTCGGTCGCAGATTCGAGCTTGTTGGCGAGGCCGACGGCGTGCATATTTATCACGATTACGCACACCATCCAAGCGAAATAACTGTTAGTTTAAAGGCCGCATCACTAATGCCTCATAAAAAGTTATGGGTTTTATTCCAGTGCAATTCATACACAAGGGCCCGCACCTTATTAGACAAATATGCGCTATCTTTTTCAGATGCAGACGAAGTTTTAGTACCCGATATTTACGCAGGAAGAGACACCGACACACAAGGTATGCACGCTCGCGACTTAGTTTCCGCTATAAACAAACATTCGGGTAATTGCCTGTATATTCCCACATTTTCAGAAATAAAAGATTACCTTAAAAAGAATTGGCAAGAGGGTGACATGGTAGTAACGCTCGGTTCGGGAGACGTTAATAAGCAACAACTTACATTGCTCGAAAAATAAAATTATTTCATAAATTATATGCTAAACACACGACTAAGCAATGAAAACATTGCTTAGTTTTTATTTCACAAAAAAAAACGAGACTGTTTGCATTAAAATAATTTATCTGATATAATTTCATTACAAAAATTAAAGGGGTTTTCACATGTCTTTATGGGCTTTACTTGCACTATCGTTAGCTCTTTCCGCCGACGCTTTTGCCGTTTCAATATCAACCGGAATGTCAAATAGTATTATTACGAAAAAACACTGTCTGATTACGGCACTGACATTCGGATTGTTTCAGGCGGCCATGCCTATAGCGGGCTTTTATGCAGGCGTAGGCTTTTCCGATTTAATCTCAAGTTTTGACCACTACGTTGCATTCATACTCCTCGCTTTAATCGGAGTTAAAATGATAGTCGAATCAATAAAAAAAGAAAATATGAACAAAATCGAAAAAAAGAATTTTTCATATAAATCTCTTATTTTTCAAGGCATAGCCACAAGCATAGATGCCCTTGCCGTCGGTGTGTCGCTAAGCGTTGTCAACGTAAACATAGCACTTTCAAGCACAATAATCGGGTCTGTCACCTTCGCTGTCTGTTTATTAGGCATACTGATGGGTAGAAAAATAGGCTCTCTTATGGGAAAACGAGCCGAATTTTTAGGCGGCGTTGTCCTTATTATAATCGGAATAAACATACTTATCGAAGGTTTGTTATAGATTTTCTCATAGCATTTACAATCAAAACCGCGGGGCAAAGCCCTGCGGTTTTAATAATGTTCTACCGAATATTTACTCTAATCCGGAAATTTCCCTAACGGCATACCACGCTTCATGGTTGCAATCATAAAGCTTTCTACCCGCAACCGCATCACCTATCACATAGGTTTTAGAACATACATTTTCCAGTTCACTCACCATGTCTTTTCTTGCACCAAGGCCCAGTGCCGCCACAATTGTGTCTGCATAAACAGTATGCTCCTTGCCTTTTGTGTCTACATACACAAGGCTATCTTTTTCTATTCTGACAACTGTAGATTCTGTCAACACTTCAATATCATTTTTGCTTATAAAATCTGCAATTGCAATTTGCGACAACGGCTCGTCCTGAGGAACAATTTGTGCAAGCGCCTCTATTATTGTAATTTTCTTGCCTTGCTTACATAAATGAAAAGCCGTCTCAACGCCTACCAAGCCTCCTCCAATGACACAGACCTTATCGCCTATGTCTTTTAATCCCATAATCGCCTCTTCTCCCGTTATGGTGTTTTCAACTCCCGGTATCCCCGGGCGCAAATAGCTTGAGCCAACGGCAATAATTAGCGCATCCGGGTTTTTAGCCAATATGTTTTCCTTAGAGGCAGCCGTATTCATTAAAACATCTACCCCTGATTTTTTTATTTGCACTCTACTCCACTCAAGCAACTCTTTCGCTTCGCTCTTAAACTCGGGTTCTGTCGCTTCAACAAAATGTCCGCCCAAAATGTTGCTTTTTTCAAACAAAGTAACTTTATGTCCATATAAATCGGCGACCCTTGCCGCTTCCATACCGGCCATACCACCGCCGACTACAACAACGTTCTTCGAGCCGGTTGTTTTATTTATGGCATAATCCGCTTCTCTCCCTACTTCGGGATTAACCTCACACCTAATCGGGCAACCTCTGAAAAACAAAGACATACACCCTTCATTGCCACGCATACAAGGACGAACATCTTCCCTTCTTCCCTCTTTTAACTTATTGGGAAGGTCCGGGTCGGCAACAAGTGCACGCCCAAAGGCAATAATGTCTGCATCGTTTTCTTGTAAGGCTTTTTCCGCCAATTCGACCGACAGCGCTTGCACTGCAATAACCTTACATCTTGTAACCGCTTTTTTCATCTCGCTCGCCAATGAAACAAGCTGTCCTTGCGGTATATATAACGATGGTATCATATAAATAGCCATAGACTCATAATTCGCCGCCGATACATTAATATAGTCTATCTTATCTTCCACAGTTTTCACAAATTCCGTTGTGTCTTTAATAGTCAGACCACCCTCTACAAATTCATCCGCACTGATTCTATAACCGACAATAAAATTGTCGCCCGTTTTCTCTCTTATCTTATCTATGATATTTCTCGAAAACCTTGCCCTGTTTTCGGCACTACCACCATACATATCCGTTCGCTTATTCGTATACGGACTTAGAAAACTGCAAATCAAATATCCGTG
>CAYJNC010000085.1:0-7674 GCA_964371185.1 uncultured Christensenellaceae bacterium | reverse complement strand
CCGCTTTCCGCACCTAAATCTACCGCAAAATGCCTACTCATAATCTATTATTCCATTTCCGCAATTTTCTCTAATTTATCTATGTCTAACGGATACTGCCCCAATTCTTTCACCGCATCTAACATCACCTTGTAGTTTTTTGGTGAAACCCCGCTGTGAATTGTGTTAGACGATGAAACAATAAGCGCACCCTGCTTTCCACCAAGCAAAATACAACGTGCCACCTCACGAATAACATCTTGCTCCGTTTTACAAACCAAAGTGTCTACACAATCAATGTTACCTTTAAGCGCTAACGATGTGCCGTATTTTTCTCTTAACACGTCCATGTGCATGTTCCCACGTTCGTCTATCGGATCTAAGCAAGCTATTCCGGTGTCTACCAAATCTTGCAAAACATCGTTTAAATCTCCGTCGCTATGCTTTATTACTTTAAGCCCCAATTTTTTCGCATGACCCACAAGCCTTGCAAACTCCGGATAAATTTGCTCTCTATACATATCCGGTGCCATTAAAAGCCCCGAATTTGTCGCTATGTCATCACCGACTACAATGGCCTCTATGCCAATGTCTACTAAATTTTCGCATATGCGCATAGAATAATCGGCACTCATACGCACCAACTTTGCAAGAAGTTCCGGCTCGGTATAAAGCGAACACAAAAAATTTTCATAACCCATTAAATCTCTGGGCATAGAAACAACGTCTTTGACACGTGCAACAATGCACTTCTCGCCGCCAAAACGTTTTTGAGCCGCACGAATTTTGTCTAACCTGTATGAAGCGTCGGGATCCGGCGGAACAAACCCTTCAAATTCTTCCATAGTTGTGATTCTTTCGTTTATCGGGTTTGGGTATTCGTCGTAAGTAACCCTTTTAATGCCCCAATCGTCTATAATATGCCTGTCGTCAAACGGGGTATTTTTAGAATTAATCCCTACCGCCACACCATCTAAACCCATGATGTCGGCAAAATCTATTTCGTTGTTAACACCGCACATCGCTTCCGTTACAACCGGGCTTATAGCCCATTCCATTGTTGGGACTCTATCGGGAATTCCCCCGTTTAATACTGTAATTATTCTTTCATGGCCTGTCATTAACAACCACCTCCTAAAGTTAATACTCCTTCTTTTCTTTCGCCCGCTATTTTTTTCAAATAACCGCTGTTACGCAAGTTCCTTAATGGGTCTATGTCCGATAACCCCATTTCTTCACGCACAATGGCAAGTAGCGGCTCTACATCCATATTAAACGCATTCATAATTATCTCGTTTGCCAAAACAACTTGGTTTTCTTTTTGTGCTTCTTTTAATGCTTTTCTGTCTATCAACAGTGCGTGTGAATATGCACGTTGAATATTCATAACCGAATAAATTATGCCTTCTATGCTGTTTTCAATGTTATGAGACTGGTCTAACATATAGCAAATATTGTTATCCAAACCGTCTAAACCTGCGTCTACAATTTCTTTGAACACCATAAAAATAGTGAACGGATCAACCGTACCCAAAATTAAATCGTCGTCACAATATCTTCTGTTGTTGAAGTGAAAAGCACCCAATTTACCTTCGTCTAAAAGTATAGAAACAATTTGTTCCACATTGACACCCGGCAGATGATGCCCTAAGTCTACAAGTACTTTTGCCTTTTCCCCCAATTTGTTACAAGCGAGTAAAGACATTCCCCAATCTTGTACGTCTGTTGTATAATAAAACGGTTCAAAAGGTTTATATTCAAGAACCATATTCATGTCGTCATCAAGTGCATCGTACAATGCTTGCAAGCCCTCTTGCAGTCTTGCTTTTCTTTCCCTTAAATTGTCTTGCCCGGGGTAGTTTGTGCCGTCGGCCACCCACATGCCGATAGTTTTTGACCCCATGTCTCGAGCCATTTGCACGCAATCTGCAAAATGACTTTTTATCTGCTCACGCACAGAAGCTATTGGGGAACACATAGACCCAAAGCGATATTCCTGTCCGCTAAAAGTATTCGGATGCACGGTTCCTATCTTCATTCCTCGCTGTTGTGCATATTCTTTTACCGGTGTAAATTGTCCGTCGTCTGTTTTATCCCAACAAACATGGCTGGCCATAACCGGCGTTACACCCAAACAACGCTGAATTTCTGCACAATCGTCTATTTTATCCCAAATTGTAACGGCTGCACCCTTGTCTGAAAATGTTCCGTAACGTGTGCCCGAATTTCCCACCGCCCACGACGGAAGTTCGATTACTTGGCTCTTTATTTGCTGTTTAACCCAATTGGTATCAATCCCAATTTCGCTAATATTTTCTTCAAACAACTTATATTGCTCTTTATAGTTTTTCATTATTTATACCTTTCCGTCTAAATATACACTTTGTTTTTTCGATAAATTATTATTATCGAATAAACTCATTTTTTTCCTCCCCACCCAAATGGGCGAGGAGGAAATTTTCTATCAATGCTATTTTATTGTAACATTATTATGCTTTTGATTCAAAGTCAAATGTGTCTACATTATCAGCATTAATACCCGAATAAAAAGCCGCATTTTTGTTTATGCCGATGGCGCTTATTGTACGTCCGATATAGGTATATTTGTATACTATTCCGAATATTACCGCCAACACCACAAACAAAAAGATGGGAATGGGTATAACTCCAAATATCATCTGTTGGTCTATACCGTTAAACCATTCGGGATATCCACCTATTCCTCTGTCACCGATTAATACTTGTGCCAATCCGTTGAATATAGACATCGTTCCGATTGTAAGTATTAATGAAGGTAACTTTGTAATAGTTACGAGCAAACCGTTTACAAGTCCTAAGCCAATACCGAGCAGTAGGCCTAAGATTATTGCAATCTCCATCGCCGCTCCTCTGTCGTACAGCACTGCAACAAAACAAGCTATAAAGCTTAATTGCCCGGCGACCGAGAGGTCTATTTCTCCTGCCGTCATTAGGAAGGTAAAGGGAAGAGCTATTATTGCAAGCTCAACATATAGCGATGCCGAACTTAATAAGAATTCGCCGTCTAAAAAGTTATCGGACAACATTGTACCCGCAATTATACTTATTACCATAAATATAACTACATTCATTTCTTGTCTTAAAAATTTAGAAGCATTGCCAAGTTTTGTATTGCTTTTCATACTTACCGCCCCTCCTTTAACATTGCTTTTCTTGTGCGCGTTTTTATGACGTCATCTATTATTACGGAGACTACTATAATAATTCCGTAAATCGCTTCTTGCCAATACCCCGAAACACCGGTAATTGTTATGGCATTGTTAATTACGCCCAGAAGCACGCACCCAAGCACCGTTCCAAGGGTTGTACCTACGCCGCCGTCCATCACTGTTCCGCCGATAACAACGGCTGCAATTGCTGTAAACTCAAGCCCTCTGCCCGCTTGGCCCGGATCTACATAACCGATACGAGAAATGAATATCAGGCTTGCAAAGCCGGCAAGCGCACCCGCTATTGCAAAGGCAGCCAAAGAAACACGTTCTACTCTATACCCTTTAACTTTGCCGCAACCGGGTTTCCACCCACTTCATATATTTGTCTTCCCAGTCTGCTTCTTTGCAAGAATATTGCTATTATTATCGCTATTACAGCCGCTATGATTACGGAATATGGTATTCCTATTACCGATTCGGACGGCTGAGACAAGTCTATCAAAGAATCGGGTATATACCTATTATCTATTTGCTTACCACCTAAAATGAATATCATTCCGCGATATATATTCATGGTTCCAAGCGTTACTATAACCGAAGGAATTTTAAACTTAGTGACCAAAAATCCGTTAAAAAGACCTAACCCAAGCCCACAGCCCGTTCCTATCAAAAACGCCAACGGCAGCGGAGTCTGTTCGTTTTGTAAGAATACCAATCCTGTAACAAATGCGCTTACCGCAAGTATTGATCCAAGCGAAACGTCTACGTTTCCGCTTATTATTTCTATCATCTCTCCGAGTGCTAAAATAAGCAAAAACGGAACAAATAACAATATGTTTATAACTGCACCGGACGAAAAAAACCTCGGTTCTATCAAACATACAATAAAGTAAATTGCTAATATCATCGCAAGTACACTAAATTCTCTTAAAACAACCTTCTTTTTCTTTTGTGTTGTTTCTTACGAAGGCAAATTATTAGGATTCATATGCTTTCTCCTCCTCTTGTCCATGAGTATGATCGTGTTTATGGTCGTGAGCCGCACTTAATATTGCCATTTCGTTCATGTTGTCCCTGTTTATTATGTCGGTCTGCTTGCCTTCATACATAACCATAACCCTATCGATTAGTGCAAGTATTTCGTTTAATTCAGAAGAAATCATAATAACACACTTGCCTTTTTTCGCCAATTCCTGAATGAGCTTATATACTTCCGCCTTAGCCCCTACGTCTATGCCACGTGTAGGCTCGTCTAATATAAGAATGTCGGGCTCGGTTGCAAGCCATTTTGCAAGGCTAACTTTTTGTTGATTTCCGCCGGACAATTCCCCAACGTTTTGCGTTACACTCGTACATTTTGTTTGCAACCCTCCCACATATTCCTCAGCAATCGACATTTCTACTTTTTTATTTATCCACTTTATAAAGCCTTTTGCAATCTTGTTCGGAACGGCAAATGTTGTGTTAAATGCTATCGGTCTTGAAACAAGAACACCAAGTCCTTGTCTATCTTCCGGAACCAACGCAATTTTTGCTTTAATTGCATCTATCGGAGATTTTATCCGGCACGTCTTGCCGTTTATTTTTATCTCGCCGGCCGTTATGGGCGTCACCCCAAAAATACCACGTGCAACCTCTGTTCTGCCTGCACCCATAAGGCCGAATATTCCAAAGACTTCGCCCGGATGTACATCAAAAGAAATGTCTCTGAATTTATCTTGATAACTTATGTTTTTCACTTCAAAGAACGGTTCAACATTTTCCCAATTCTTATGGCTTTCTTCCAATTCACGTACATCTCTGCCAATCATTAAGTTTATCATCGCAGATTTTGTAAGCTCGGCATTGCTAAAACTGCCTACCATTACACCGTCACGCAAAACGGAAATCGTGTCCGAGATTTCTTTTATTTCGTCTAATCTGTGGCTAATGTATACAATTGTTTTGCCTTCATTTTTAAGCTGTTTTATTATCCCCAGCAAATTATTAACTTCATCGGGGGTAAGTGATGCCGTCGGTTCGTCCATAAAAATGATGTTAGCATTCGTCATTAGCGAACCAGCAATTTCAACCAACTGTTGTTCTGCCACCGAAATTCCCACCATTCTTGTCTTAGATGACATATTCAGGCCAACTTTTTTCAACGCCTCGCCCGCCTTAATATAAACGGAATTCCAATCGACAAAGCTCTTATTCATATGACCGGCTATCATATTTTCGGCAATGCTTAAATATTGAAAAGCAGTCGGCTCTTGAAGAATCATGGCTATGCCATGCTTAATTGCCTCGGCCGGTGATTTTATCTTCGCCTTTTTTCCGTCCAACTAAATTTTACCGGACGTCGGCTTGTATATTCCAAACAAAATCTTAAGTAATGTAGATTTGCCCGCACCGTTTTCCCCAATTAAAGCATGTACCTCGCCTGCTTTAAGTTCTAAATCAACAGACTTAAGTACATTATTCTCTCCAAAAGATTTACATATCTCTTTTGCACTCAACGCAACTCGGTTTTCCAAACTCTCTCTCCTTCCGATTGGGAACAGTCTCACAAATTGAAACTACATTCATATTTTACCGCCTAAGCTCTCATCTTCTTACTTTTCCCAATATTATTTTTTAAATGGATTATCTTATTATATCTCTTTTTACAGCTTAATGTCAACACTATTTTTATTTTTAATTAAATTTTGTTTTTACAAATGTTAGTTATTTGGTTAACCCTTATATATAAACATTTGTTTTGTGCGTTAGTGCAGATGAAAAAACATGCAAATTAAGAATTGCACATTTTTGTTAGAATATGTTTTTATATTTTTTTAATTATTTTATATGTCCATGCTTATCAAATTGTGTTTGTTACTTCATAGTTATTCTGTAGTAACAATCCCAATACTTTGCTAAAATCGTGCTTTTTCACTAAGATATAATCGGTGTTATAAGTGGAAATTGCAAATATTCCAACGTTATTTTGTGCCAACAAGGTAGAAATTTTCGCTAAAATACCTATTTTGCCGAAATCAATCTCACCCTGAAAACGAAAAGCGACAAAGCCGTCTTCTCTTGCAATTACACCGCTAATATCGGTGTTCATACTGCAAACAACCGATATTTCTTCATCTGTTTTGCCGAGAAACAGAAAGTTTTTGTTAAAATCAACCACCGAAATATCATTTACCTTTATAATTGAAAATTCTTCTTTAATTAGTTCAATATTCATATTGCACCTTCTTTTTATAGTATGGACGTGTTGAAAAAAAAACATAATTTCGCAATTTCGTCGCCTTGACATGCGTTTTACGTTAAAAAGCCTCGCCTTAGCGGTGCTAAAGCTACATTTTTTTGCCTTAAACTACAAGCTCCTTCAACAAAATTTCATAAATCGGGCTTTCTCAGCACGTCCGGTATTATTATACGCAATGCTTTTTCTACTTTATTATATCATATTTCTTGTTTCAGCAAAAAATAAAGATGCCCACAAAATGCAGACATCTCTTTTTTAAACACAGCTACCGTTAATCGTCGTCGTCGTCACCGCCATCGTCACCGCCATCGTCATCATAATCGTCATCGTCGTCGTCATCATAATCGTCATCATAATCGTCATCATAATCGTCATCGTCATCAGCAACAGGCGCAGGTGTAGGCGCAGGAGTCACAACCGGTTCGGGTGTTTGCACAGGCACGGGAGTCGCAACAGGCGCCGGGGCGGGAGTCACGACCGGTTCTACCGTTTGCACAGGTTCTACCGTGGCGGCCTCTTGTGTTGGCGCAACGCTAACCTGCGGTTCGACGGTTGCCTCCGTTTCTACCGGCAAAGTAAAACCATCGCTTTCGTCTGTTACATATAGGTTAACATTAGGCAAATCTGAAATTTCTTCTTCAACTTCTTCTCTGACCGATGAACCTATTTCAAAAAACCAATCCGGATCGTCTGTTTTTATGTCAAACCAAACGTCTCCACCGTCTACAAGCAAATTCAAGTTTTTGGCCTCATTTGTCAACCGCGCACAAGCATCGTCGGCAGACATTCCTTTGTAATCATAAGCGCCGATAATATTGTCTCCGTCCTCATTAAGGCCAATTACCTCTAAGACCTCTTTGTCTTTATTTACATTTAATTGCACCTGTGGGTTTACCGTCATATAGATACTTCCGTAAATCGTGTTTGCAAAATAGTTTGATATACCAAACATACAAACTATGAAGGCGGCCGCCACACCCGATAGTGCGGTAACAATCTTACCAACGGAGTTCTTTTTGGGATTGATACCGCTATGTTGAATTCCGCTCGTTTGCAGCAATTCTACATTTTCACAAACAGTTTGTCCGACTTCATATCCCATGTTTGCCGCCACTACAAAGTCTCCATTTTCATCGAGTAATATTGCGTAACTTGTGTGTTTTTCCATAACAATATATTTCATCGGCTTTCCCCTCCATTTCTTACAATCAGCACTTGTTTTAAATGGTTTCTTATTATTTCATACCCATTTGAATAAATAAC
>CAYJNC010000084.1:0-7695 GCA_964371185.1 uncultured Christensenellaceae bacterium | reverse complement strand
CCGTTTTGATTATTTGGTTCGTAATAATTATAATTGCTCATTGTGTTCTCCCTTTCACCGTGTAAAATTAATATTTATCTGTCCGATTCATTTTCTATATTTACATATTACACCGTGTTTATGACAGAATTATGAATAATAGGTTAAGAAATATCTTTTTTTTGTTAATTTTTTTAAAAAAACATTTCTTATGATTGTTTCATTGATACAATGTTCTTTTTCGTTTTTTTGCACATATTTATCAAACGAAAACTTGAAGTTTACTCGGCCTTTTTTAGCGTAAAGGTAAATGTTGTCCCACCTATCCTGTCAGACTCTACCCAAACCTTTTGCCTGTGCTCCTCAAGTATCTTTTTAACAATCGAAAGGCCTATTCCCGTTCCTTCTTTCACACGAGTATGAGATTTATCCGCCTTGTAAAACCGCTCGAACAAATAAGGGATAGACTCTCTGTTGATGGGTTCGCCCGAGTTGTTGACGCTGATAAACACACTTTTGTCGTAGCAGTGCGTGCCAATTCGCAACCTACCGCCGTAATCTGCAAATTTAATTGCATTGTCCACTAAATTATTGACAACCTGTGTTATGCGGTTTGCGTCTGCCATAACAAACTCTTTGTCTTTCTCAAAATCAATTTCTACCATTAAATTTTTAACGTCTATCTTACTCTCAAACACGATAAGTGTCCGCCTAATCATCTCGTTTATGTCTATCTTGTTTATCTCCAAAGGAAACTGGCCGGATTCTAACTTAGATAGGTCAAGCAGGTCGTTAATAAGCACGTTTAACCTTCTTGTCTCGTCTAATACCACACCTAAATAATGAATATGCTCTTCTTGCGGTATGGTTCCGTCTATTACGCCTTGCACTAAACCTTGCATGGAAGTAAGAGGACTCCGCAATTCATGGGAAACATTAGCAACAAAGCTCTCCCGTGTTTTTTCGTTTTTTTGCAAATCCTGCGCAACAGTATTGAAAGTTTCCGCAAGCTGCCCTATTTCGTCCTTAGACTTGACCGAAAGCCAAATATCGAACCGTCCGCGCGCAAGTTGTTTTACGCCTTTTGTTAGAATAGTTAGCGGACGTATCATGCTTTTTGTAAGTATGTATGTGAGTACTATGCCAAGTGCCATAGATATTGCAATAGACAACACGATTTGCCTGTATATTGCCGTAAGCGAGTCGTTTAGGGCATCTATTCTTCTGTGCGCAAACAAAAATTGAGTATACTCTCCGTCCTCGTTTAATACGGGTACGCCTACCGTTATAACAGGCGTTTTTAGCAAGTCTGAATCTGTCTCCATAGTTTTTACTACTTTGCCTTCTTTTAAATCCGGCAACATGTTGAAGTAGTAGTTAACAATTTCTTCTTCCGTCAACGAGTGGGTGTGTTGTTCATCTTCTGAACCGTCTACCCTAAAAATGTTATCCTCTTCGTCTACCATCCATATTATTGAACGTCCGGCAACCGCCTCTAATGCAATTTGGTTACGTAGCTGTTCTTTTGCCACAACGTTCGGATAACGATTATAAAACTGCACCCACGTCACTAAATTTTCGGCACTGCTTTCAAGCTGTGTTGCGCTCTCACTTAAATGAGCGTCACGCATCATCTGGCTGGTCATGATGCCCGAAACAAACATTGAAATTGTTATAACCACTAAGAATAGTAGCATTATTTTTTCAAAAACTGTCTTAATCAACTACTTTTGCCTCACACACAAAATTATACCTCGAATTTGTAACCTACACCCCAAACGGTTTTAATCTGCCAGGGTTCGCCCTCGTCAAATTTTTCTCTCAAACGTTTTATGTGTACGTCTACCGTTCTTGAATCGCCAAAATATTCAAAACCCCAAACCTGTTCTAACAGTTGGTCTCTTGTGAATACTTTGTTCGGCCGAGATGCCAAAAAGAATAAAAGCTCTATTTCCTTTGGAGGCATTTGCAATTCATGTTCTTTATACATAACCTGATAATTTTGCATGTCTATCTTTAAATTATCGTAGGTTAAAATATCTGTCTTTTCTTCTTGATTGCTTCTTCTGATAACAGCCTTAACCCTTGCCACCAACTCTTTAGGGTCAAACGGTTTAACCATATAATCGTCGGCACCTAATTCTAAAGCCAAAACCTTGTCTATGGTTTCGCCTTTTGCGGTAAGCATGATAACAGGCACATTAGACTTCGCCCTGATTTTTTTAATAGTCTCCATGCCGTCTTGCACGGGCATCATGATGTCTAAGAGCACTAAATCGTAGGTTTTACCTAAAAATAAATCTAAGCCTATTGCACCGTCTGCCGCCTCGGTTATTTCGTACCCTTCTTTTCTCAGATACAATTTCACCACTTCACGTATGTTTTTGTCGTCGTCTATTACTAAAATATTTTGTTTTGCCATGTTCTTTTCCTCCTTACCTTTCTTCTACAACTATATCATTTTTTATAAGCAGTGCTGCACATACTCCGCACCCTAAAACCAACTGCCCCAAAAAATTACCATCATATATTTTTTTAACGCCACAACTTGGGCTTTTGCTTTTTAAAATTACCTTGCTTGCACCCATACTTTGTGCCAGACCTAAAAATTTTTGCGCCCCTAAAACATAGCTTTCGGTCATATCTTCTTTGTCTATATTATAAACCTTGGCTTTGCCTTCTAAAACATCAAATCCGTCTCCACCGATAATTTCCGCCTGTTTCCTCGGAGTTTTTAGCCCTCCCAAGCATTCGGGACAGGCAATTATGGCTTTCTTATTGTTAACCAACTCTACCAAATCGGGTATTGCGGCACTGCCGCCGTCGTATCTGCATTTTTTCCCTGCCAAACAGGCGCTTATTAATATCATATTCTACCTTTTCTTTTTGTGCGGCTATTTTAATGTCACAATGGTAGCACCTATGCCACCCTCGTTATATTCGCCCTGACGCATGTTCTTTACGTGCGGATGGTTTCGCAAGTAGTTCCACACACCTTTCCTAAGTGTGCCCGTACCCCTACCATGAACAATGCTCACCTGCGCTAACCCGGACAAAAACGCATCGTCTAAGTATTGGTCTATTTCCATGATTGCCTCATCGACCGCATAACCGTGCAAATCAAGGCTCATAGAAATATTCCTGCGTGAAGATACCTCTACCCTGTCATACTTTTGCCTTTGCTCTTGTGCGGGTGCATCTGCCTTTGCAAGTGCGCTTATAGGCAATTCCAAATTCATTATGCCTGCCCTCAGCTTAACCAAACCTTTGCGGTTTGGAGGTTCTGTGACTGTTGCAACAACGTCCATAGAAATTATAAGCACGCTGTCCCCCTCGTGTAGCTCGGTTTCTTTCACCGGCACAACTGTCTTTTTCAACTTGCTGTGCGCTTCGATATTTTGCTTTTTATCTGTAAGCTTGTCACGAATATGCTTTGTTTGCTTCGTTCTTTCCGCCTCAGATTTTTTATTAAGTTTCTTTGCCACCGCAATAGCCTCTTCGGCCGTTTCCTTTGCGTCGTTTATTATTTCTATAGCCTTTTCATTCGCATTTTGCAAGGCTTTTTTCCTGCGGAGCTCTTCTTTTTCGGCTTTTTTCTCGGCCTTTTCTTTTGTCTTTCTCGCAGCGTCTAACATTTCGTTTGCTTTTTTAAGGTTTGCTACCGCCTTCGCCCGAGATTTTTCCGCCTTTTCTATCAATCTATTATATTCTACCGTTTCACTCTTCATAAACCCTTCGGCATCTTTTACAATGGCCTTAGGCAAGCCGAGCGATCTCGCAATAAACAAAGCGTTAGACCGCCCTGCTACCCCCATTATCAGCTGATATGTGGGTGTTAGGGTAGATGTATTGAACTCCATTGCGGCATTTGAAAAACCTTCATTTTTTACGGCAAAAGCTTTTAGCTCGCCAATATGGGTTGTTGCAATCATCATGCAACCTTTGTTATATAACTCGGTCAATATGGCCTGAGCAAGCGCACTTCCTTCCTGAGGATCCGTGCCCGAGCCTAACTCGTCTAACAATACCAAAGAATTTTCACTTGCGTGTTTTACCGCATAAATAATTCTTTTCATATGGGAAGAAAACGTGGAAAGCGATTGCTCTATGCTTTGTTCGTCTCCTATGTCTGCATAAATTGCGTCAAACATGGGCAATGTTGCCTTTATGCCGGTCGGCAAAAACAAACCGGATTGCGCCATAGCACAAAACAACCCCACTAACTTTAAAGTAACCGTCTTACCGCCTGTGTTAGGGCCGGTTATTATAAGTGCGGAAATACCGCCGTTCATGTGTACAGTTACCGGAACAACCTTTTTTTCGTCTATTAAAGGGTGGCGGCCTTCGATTATTTTTATTTCTTTATTTTTATTCCATTCTACCGGCAGTGCATTCATCTCCCTTGCCAAAACAGCCTTGGCAAAGAGGACGTCGAGCTCTGTTAACAGTTTAATATTCTGTGCTATTTCTTCTCTGCAACCGCCCATAAGCGCCGATAGTTCGCTTAATATTCGAGCTATTTCCGCCATTTGGGCGCCTTCGTATTCTCTTATCCTGTTATTAGCCTCTACTACTCCGGCAGGTTCTATGAAAACAGTTGCTCCCGATGCGCTTTTTTCATGCACAATTCCCGGAACATTGTTTTTGTGTTCTGTTTTAACGGGCAAAACATATCGTCCGCTCCGCTGGGTAACTATTGCATCTTGCAAAAAATTCCCCTGTGAACGTATCATGCTTTGCAGTTTTTCTTTGATAAAATCGTTTTCTTTACGAATCGCTCGCCTGATTCGAGATAGTTCCGCAGATGCCGTGTCTGCGATTTCATCGTCGCTTATGATACACTCGTCTACCCTGTTTGTGATATAGTCGTCGTAATAAAGTTCCCGTGCCATTGCAGGTATTATTATGGCGGTTTCATCTTTTGCCAAAAAAGAAGCGTGTTTTGCCGCCTTCAGCACCTTAGAAAGCCTAAGCAATTCGCCCGGTGAAAGGCTTGCCCCCGTCTTCACCCGTTTCAACTCGGAATTAACAAAAGAGAACCCTCTCATGGGGTATTTTGAGTTCTTTAAATAAATAGCCTCTGCTTCCATAGTTTTTTGCATAGAAAACTCTATTTCCCTCAGCTCTATCGATGGTTTTATTTTTTTAGCGGCCTGTTCGCCCGGGTCTGAAACCGTTTTTTGCGCTAATCTTTCAAGCACACGGTCAAACTCTATCATATTCGGAATTTTCATACTAATAGTATACCACAATTTAGAAATTATATAATCTACACATTCACAAAAAATTTAATTATTTATGTAAAGTATGGCACAATGAAATATTTTTATGTTTACTATTGATTTATTTGGTTATACTAATAATAAATGATTTTAAATTATAACTTAATATAAGAGGTGAAAAAGATGAAAAGAGGTATATTATTAGCTTTATTATTTATTTTATTCGTATTTTCCGCATGTAGTAGCCCTACGCTTGCCTCAACCCCGTCGCGTTCAAATCTTATATTACAATATGCCGAAACCATTGAAGATATAGATCCATATGGTTTTATCGGCGAGGACTCATTAACTTTAGAAGAAGCAGATAATCGGATGTCGTTTTTAGAAGATTTTTCTTATGAAGGAGGCGAAGAACATGTCTTATTGTATACTGCTACCTCAGGTCTTGAATGGGAGAATGCGATTGCAAGTTATTTGTCGTTAGACGGTATTAGCAAGACAAGTTATTTATATCAAAGTTATCCCGAAAAAGACAAAGAAGAAATTGCATCCCTTAAAGAGACATTAAAGAATATTTTATTAGATGCCGACTGGGAAATATCTGAAAATCACGATTGGCATAAACAAGTTCTTGATTTAAATATGGCAGCTCAGGAACTATATATGGTTGATGGCACTACATTTATAAACGACAATACCTCGCAAGTTGTTATTATCGCCGAATTTGGTGTTCCTACATCTGAATATTCTGTTGTTATGCTCAATTCTGTTAATCAACATTATCTAAAAGACTTGGAAAACACAGGTTATTCTACCGATAACCTTACCCTTGAAATGGTAGACCCGTATAATATTTTAGATATCGACAAGAAACCCGAACATGAAATCTCACAAATTATGAGCGAAGATACCGTAACCGAATTTGCGCTTGTCGGTGCGGGTCAGCAATCCGACTCGGTTAGTGCCTATGATAATCAACTTAATAAAATTTGGGACGAGATATCATTTATTTATACCTCGGATAAGGAAGATTATTATCAAGCTTCTTATAATAAGACTTTTAACAATCGCTCACAACGAGACGACGCCTTTGACGATATAAACAATATTGTGCTCTACAATTCCGATTTTATATACGAAATAGATTCAGAAAGTTTTGAGTTCTTGAGTCAACAATACGCTTCTGTCGGAAAACTTGAAGAAGCTTACATCTACGAAAAAGACTCTTCGACTAAAACAACATTTCTGGCAAAATTTGCTTTACCCGGTGATGTTTACACTATCGCTTTATTTTCCGAGAATGCAGCCTGATGAATTTGCTTATATTTTTTAAACCGCAACCAAAAAAGGAAATCCGGCGGATTTCCTTTTTTTATGTTAGTTTAAATTGATATTTGCTTATGTGTACCCCTTCAAGAAAAGCCGTACTCATCGGAGTCGCACACACCCGGAACATATGCCCCACTTGCTCCTCATCAGCCGATAATACAAGTTATGCCCGCTCTGACAAGTTATGCCCGCTCTGACAAGTTGTGCCCGCTCTGACAAGTTGTGCCCGCTCTGACAAGTTGTGCCCGCTTCATAACCTAATAGTTATTCGGTGCACCCGGTCTGGCTCCCGTTCTTAGGGCATTAACACTGTTCTTACCCCTTTTTAACAGCTCGACCTCAGTTTTAAGTTGCTCTACTTCTCTGCGTAAAAACTCTGCATCGTCAATAGCTTTTACATAGTCGTCGGCTAAATTAATTGACGTGAGCATCGCAAGTTGCATATTATTAAGCTCGGGGTTCGCCTGCTTTATTTCGCTAAGCTTTCCATTGACTTTAAGGGCAACCCTGTGAATGTACTCTGCACTTTCGCTGCCGCAAATTGTGTATTCTTTTCCGCCGATGCTTACAATTGTTTTTGTTTTTTCCACTTTCAACACCAACCTTGCCCTTTTTAAATATTATACACTAAGATAATTACAATGTGCAACTTTTTTCACAACTCAATTATCTTAATACAGCAGAAAACTCGTTTTCAAGTGCGGTTAAAACTTTTTTCATAACACTGTCAACCTCTGCGTCTGTTAACGTACCTTCGGCGCTACGTAAGATAAGCGCACACGCAACACTCTTTTTGCCTTCTCCTAATTGCTCACCGGAATATACACTTGCAAACTCTGCCGTCTCAAGACGCTTTCCTCCGGCTTTTTTGATTGTTGCAATTATGTCTCCGACCGCAATTTCATCGTCTACCACTACGGCTATGTCTCTGGTTGCGGCAGGGAATTTGGGCAATTGTTTATATGTCACTTGCTCTTTAATTATTTCAAAAAGCAATTCTAAGTCTATTTGTGCCACATAGGTTTTTTGGTCTATTTCATAAGCCGACGCAACGTCCGGCAAAACTTCGCCCATATTGCCGATGACTTTTTCGCCTATTCTTATTGTCGCACTGACACCCGGATGCAAATAAACTTCGTTTGCCCTTTGGCAATTTATTTCCTTC
>CAYJNC010000083.1:0-7834 GCA_964371185.1 uncultured Christensenellaceae bacterium | reverse complement strand
TCATTATATATTTAGTGTTGATAGTGTTAGCGGCATATTTTTTAACTAAATTTGTAGCTAGAAAAGCTATGCAAAGAGGTATGCGCCCACGGACAGGCGACAAGGCAAGAAAAGGGAGCACTGCAAAAAAACAGTCGCAACAGGGGTATCTTGTTTCTGTTGTAGACAGAATTCCGGTTGACCGAGATAAGACCATGATGGTAGTTGAGTTTTCGGGAAAATATTATCTGATGAGTACAACCGCAGAAAAAATTGAATGTATTGATACCGTTGACATTCCTGTTGAGGAGTATGAAGAAGTTGTCGAAGATGATGCAACAACGGATGAGATAACCGCAAAAGAAACAGACGAGGCAAAAACTTATCCGCCCGGCGAAGAAACCTTCTTTAAGCGGTTTAAAAAATGTATGAGGATTTATTTTTCGGCTTATTTGCCTAAAGGTAAAAATAAAGGTAACCAAAACTATGCAACAAAAAGTTTTGACGAGCAACTAAAAAAAGAAGTTACTAAGCAAAAAAAGTCAGACGACGTAGACCAACAAGTTACAACAAATACCGGCAAAAAAAATTCATCTGAAAGGTAAGACTTTGAAAAAAAGAATTGCTTTAAAAGTTATTATTTGCATAATATCGTTGCTGATGTTGATAATTGTTATGACGGGTTGTGTTGCCGTAGATCCGCTTGCGGAGGGCACAGATCCGACTACCGGTGAACCGGTAGATTCGGGAGACGGTCCGATTGCAGCATTGCTTGGCAGCAGATCGACGTCGCTTCAGTTGGTAGGCTTGCTTTCCATACTTAGCATAGCGCCTGCCATACTTTTGATGATGACAGGTTTTACACGTATAGTTATTGTGCTTTCATTCACAAGGAGCGCCCTTGGCTTACAACAAATGCCGCCTAACCAAGTATTGGTTGGGTTAGCTTTGTTTTTAACATTCTTTTTAATGGCTCCTGTTTTCACAACCATTAAAACAGACGCAATTGACCCATATGTGGCTCAAGAGATAACGTTTGAAGAAGCGGTTGATCGTATGGAAGACCCATTAAGAGATTTTATGCTTCGGCAAACGTATCAGGAAGATTTGGCAATGTTTGTAGAGTTATCGGGCGCAGAGCCGTACGAAACTTTAGAAGAAGTGCCGATGACCACATTAATACCGTCATTCATCACGAGTGAGTTAAAACGTGGTTTTATGATAGGGTTTTTCATATACATACCCTTCATTGTAATAGACATGGTAGTTTCGAGTACTTTAATGGCGATGGGCATGATGATGTTGCCGCCTATTGTTATTTCTCTGCCGTTTAAGGTGTTGCTGTTTGTTTTGGTAGACGGTTGGACACTTACGGTTGAGTCGCTTATCACGACATTCAACACATTCACATAGCAAACTTAAAATGAATTACGGGGTAAGCGGTGGCAAACTCATGGCAGGCATGGGAGAAACACCAAATAAACTTTAGATTATAATTATAATCTGTGTATTGTAAGGAAGTGATTTCAATAGATCAGGCGACTATAATAGCAGTCATGCAAGACGGAATAAGGACAGTTTTAACTGTGGCATTACCACCAATTTTGGTGGGTCTTGTTATTGGTATTATTATTTCTATTTTCCAAGCGGCGACGCAGATTAACGAGCAAACGCTTACGTTTGTGCCTAAAATAATAGGTATCTTAGTCTCTATTTTGTTGTTCGGAGGCTTGATGATAAATCAACTGATAGAATTTGCAAATCGTATTTACGAATACATTGCAATGATATCTTAAGAAGTGTCGTTATGTTGAATTTTTTTGAGGAATTCATAGCAAATTGGGAATTTTTTCTGCTGTTGTTCTTAAGGGTGTCGGCATTGATTTTTTCTTCACCCATATTTGGCAGAAGAAATATTCCAAACATTGTAAAAATCGGGTATTGTGCATGTATAGCAATGTTGCTGTTTTCGGCAACACCGATTATTGCAGAGCAAATGAGCACTTTTTCTTACGGCGACGATATATTTATATATATACTGTTGTGTATTAAAGAGTTGCTGTTTGGGATGGTATTGGGTTACGTCTTGAATTTGTTTTTCCAGCTCACTTTTACGGCCGGTCAGTTGATTGATATGCAGATGGGTTTTGGTATGGTAAACGTGTTTGACGTACAGAGCAATCTGAGCATACCTATGATAGGAAATTTCTTAAACATTGTTATGATAATCGTGTTTTTTGCCATAAGGGGATACGAACGACTGTTTCATATGATGGCGATTTCCGTTCAATACATACCTGTCGGAGGTGTTGAAATAAGCGCAAGCATTGGGCTTGTTGCCTTAGAACTGTTTGTAGATGCTTTCTTGTTGGCGGTGATAGTTGCGATGCCGATAATTGCTTCGGGGTTACTTGGAGAGGCGTGTTTTGGTATTATGATGCGCATGGTTCCGCAAATGAATGCCTTTTCAATAGGTATTCCGATCAAAATAATATTGGGATTTTTAGTCTTGTTTGCCCTATTACCCGTCTATATTGCGTTTATGCCACATATTTTTGATGTGATGTATGAGGGGTTAGACCAAATGTTTGCAACAATGATAGGGGGCTAATTATGCCGGAGAATAACAGCACGGGGGAAAAAACCGAGAGCGCAACCCCCAAACGAAGACAAGATGCAAGAAAACGGGGCCAGGTACTCAAGAGCAACGAAATTGTAATGACGGGTACATTGCTTGTGATGTTTGCAAGCCTTAGGATATTAGCGCCGATTATAGGAAACAGCCTGATGAATTTTTCCGCAACTTATTGGGCGGGGCAATACTACACAGGCGAAGGAATAATGACTCAGCAAGATTCTTTGGTTTTAATGCAAAATATGACTTTAGGATTTTTGCAGATAATGCTGCCAATACTTTTAGTGGCGGTATTAGGAGCGGTGGTGGTAAACATAGTGCAAACCGGCTATTTATTCAGCACCGAGGCACTTATGCCTAAGATGAGCAGGCTAAGCCTGATCGAAGGTTTTAAACGAATGTTTTCGTTTCGGACGGTTTTTGAACTGTTAAAATCAATATTAAAAATTGCAGTAATCGGGTTTTTAATATATACTGAAATAGAGTCTAACATGACAGAGTTCTCAAGGATGATGTCTGAGAGCATTGGCGCGGGAATAATAATGATAGCCGAGATGATTTTTAATGCGGCATTCATGATATTGGTATTTTTAATGATAATCGCTATATTCGATTATTTATACCAAAAACGCAAGTTTGAAAAAGACTTGATGATGACAAAATACGAAGTGCGTATGGAGATGAAACAGCAAGAGGGTGACCCGCAAATTAAGGGTAAGATTCGTCAGAAGCAAAGGCAGATGTCTATGATGCGTATGATGCAAAGCGTCCCCGACGCCGATGTTATCATAACAAACCCGACGCACTATGCCATTGCACTGAAATATGACGAAAAAGTGGGGAGTGCTCCAATAGTCCTTGCAAAAGGTAAAGATTTTGTTGCACAAAGAATTAAAGAAGTTGCAAAAGAGCATTCTATTGAGACCGTAGAGAATGTGACGCTTGCAAGAAGTTTGTATGTAATGTGTGATATCGGAGACTTGATTCCTGTTGATATGTACCAAGCGGTAGCAGAAATATTGGCGCAGGTATACAGGAAAAAGAATAATATAAGACATTAAAGACAAAACGTAAAGAGGTTTTGAATGAAGGTAAAAGATATAGCAATTGCAGGAGTGGTGTTAGTAGTTATTTTGCTTATAATACTACCTATTCCTCCATCTATGTTAGATGTGCTTTTAGTTTTGAATATATCGACATCACTTATGGTGCTACTTATGACATTATATGTTAAAGAAGCACTTGAGTTTGCGGCATTCCCATCTCTTTTGCTTATTCTGACGTTGTTTAGGCTGGGCCTAAACATTGCCTCTACACGTTTGATTCTGGGAAACGCAGGAAACGCAGGTAGCGTTATCGAAGCGTTCGGTAGTTTTGCGACCGGGGGTAATTTAGTTGTTGGTATTATCATATTCTTAATCATTATTGTTATTCAGTTTGTTGTAATAACAAAAGGTGCGGAAAGGGTTGCCGAGGTTTCGGCACGTTTTACCTTAGACGCAATGCCGGGTAAGCAAATGGCAATAGACGCCGACTTGAATTCCGGCTTAATAGACGAAACACAGGCAAAAGACCGCCGTGAAAAAATTGCAAGAGAGGCAGATTTTTACGGTGCGATGGACGGTTCAAGTAAGTTCGTTAAGGGTGATGCCATAGTCGGCATATTAATAGTTGTTGTAAACATTGTGGGTGGCCTTATCATCGGTATGATGACGGCCGAGGTGCCTATTGACGAAGTGTTGCAAACATACACAATTGCAACAATCGGTGACGGCTTGGTAAGCCAAATACCTGCGCTTATGGTGTCTACGGCAACCGGCTTGATAGTTACAAGGGCGGCCTCTGAAGATAATTTAAGCCGAGATTTAATCAGGCAGCTTACAGCACAGCCCTATATTTTCATAATATTGGGCGTTATGATATTTTTAATAGGATTCATACCGGGGTTGCCAAAGTTACCCATATACATCATTGCAGGGTTAATTTTGGTGGTTGGAATAGTTCTCATACGTTCTGCAAGGACGGTTCCGGTTGCAACCATAGAAGAAGACAAAGCCTTAGAGGCGGCGAGGGAAAAACGCAAACCGGAAAATGTTACATCTTTGCTGAGTGTCGAACTCATCGGTATAGAATTGGGGTACGGCCTTGTACCATTGGTAGACACTAACCAAGGCGGAGATTTACTCGAGCGTGTTGTTATGATAAGAAGGCAATGCGCAATTGATTTGGGCATAATTGTGCCTGTAATACGTATACGAGATAACATACAGCTTAGCACTAACCAATATGTTATTAAAATAAAAGGCGTTGAGGTTGCTGCGGGTGAAGTGTTGTTAGACCATGTGTTGGCACTTACGACAAGCGATGTAAAAGGAAAATTGGCAGGTGTCGAAACCACCGAACCTACGTTTGGATTGCCGGCCGTTTGGGTTACCGAGGGTGAGAGAGAAAAGGCAGAGTTGTTGGGCTACACAACCGTAGACGCACCTTCTGTTATTGCTACCCACTTAACCGAGACGATTAAGCGTCATTGCTCCGAATTGTTGACTCGCCAACAGGTTCAAACATTAATAGACAACCTAAAGGCAACTCAGCCTGCGTTGGTTGAAGAAACTGTGCCCAAACTATTTTCACTTGGTGAAGTACAAAAAGTTCTCGGTAATTTGTTGCGAGAAAATGTTCCGATCCGAGACATGGGCTCTATTTTAGAAACACTGGCAGACCATGGTGCTATGGTCAGAGACACAGACTTGCTGACGGAATATGTCAGAAAAAGTTTGCACAGGATGATCTCAAAGCGTTTTGTTCCCGACGACAAGGCGCGTGTTATAACGCTCGATCCTTCACTTGAAAGTCTTATAGCGGAAAAAACAAAACAGACCGAGCAAGGAACCTTTGTTGCACTCACGCAAGACGAAATGCAACGAGTGTATCAGAAGCTTAAAACAATAATAGAGGACATGAACCAAAAGGGAATAACGCCGCTTGTGCTTACGTCTCCTTTGGTGAGAAGGCAGTTTAAGATTATTACATCAACTATGGTTCCCGATTTGATTGTATTGTCTTATAATGAACTGGAAAACAATGTCGAAGTATTCTCGGTTGGGGTAATTGGGGTATAGTCTTTAGAAGAAAGGAAGAATAAAAAATGAATTTAAAAACATTTAGAGCGATCGATATGGCAGAAGCTGTGAAGATGATAAAAAAGGAATTTGGACCCGATGCGGTAATTTTGAGTAGCCGTCAGGTGCGTAAGAAGCAAGGCTTCTTTGGGTTGTTTGCAAAAAAAGAATTGGAAGTTGTTGCAGGCTATGCGGAAGGTGCTGCAGTGAAAAAAAGCAGTGCTACTAATTTTAGATCGGCACTGAATCAAAACAACGCATTTTTAGCAGAACAGCGTGCGGCTGCGCAAAGGGCGGCGGCGCATAATAAAACTATGGCGACTCCCGCTTCAAACAGTGCGCCGACACAAACACCGCCCGTTTCGCCTTTTAGCAAAATAAATTTCCCGGAGACAAAAGCGGCACCGGTTATAAAAGAGCAAAAAAACGAGGAAGTTAACGAGCGAATAGACGAATTAAAAGGCATGATAGAGCAACTTTCAAAAAAAGTTACGGTCGAAGCGCCCACAACAAAACGATATGAGCCCGAAGTGGCTACCATATATCAAAAACTTGAAGACAGCGAAGTCAACAAGCACATAGCCGACGAAATTTGCAATAATGTACAGGAAGTTTGCTTGTTAAAGAATGAGGATCCGACAGAGATTGCAAAAAGCATTATGGTAGACATGGTAGGAGAACCGAACTTAATTAAGGCAACAAAATACAAGCAAAAAGTTGTCATGTTAATTGGTCCTACGGGTGTCGGCAAGACTACTACGCTTGTAAAAATAGCATATACGCTTGCCTACCAAGAAAAGTTAAACATAGGCATAATTAACGCCGACTCATTTCGTGTTGCCGCACAAGAGGATTTGCAGGCCTATTGCGACATTTTAAAAACCGACCTGATAACGGTTTATAAGCCAGCGGAAATAAAAGATGCCTTGAATGCTTTTAAAGAAAAAGATATAATATTAGTAGATACAGCAGGAAAGGTTTCTGACGATACTGAGTATCATAACGACGTGAAAAAGCTTATTTCTAACGGTAATATTGAAAATGTGTATATTACGTTAAGTGCGGCTACTTCCGATAAAGTTATGAAAAAAACAATCGGAAACTATAATTTCTTAAAAAAATATAGTATTATTTTAACTAAGATGGATGAAGCCGTAGAAAAAGGTGTCATACTAAACGTAGCAAAATACAGCGGTATGCCCATATCTTATATGACTTTAGGACAAAATGTGCCGGACGACATAACTGCTATTAACACTCAAGAAGTCGTAGAATCTATTTTGAGGTAGGTATATGAATCAGGCACAGGGGCTTCAAAACAGGGTGCAGCAGGTGTTAGAACATAAAACGCCAAGTGTAGCACTCCAAAAAAAAGCATATACCTTTTGTGTGACAAGCGGAAAAGGGGGAGTTGGGAAAACATCGTTTTCGGTTAATTTTGCGTTGTCGCTTGCGAAATGCAATAAAAAAGTGTTGCTGATAGACGGTGATTTCGGATTCTCAAATGTAAATATTGTAATCGGAAAGACGGCAGAATATTCTTTAGAGCACGTGGTAAGAGGCGAGAAGTCTTTGGTGGAAGTTATGGAATCTTGCTACGATAATGTCTGGTATATTTCCGGTGGTTCGGGTGCGAGCGAGCTTATTGCTTTGCAAGACGAATCTATGGCGGCTATATTGTCGCAGGTTCAAGAAATTGAACAAACCATGGACTATATAATCTTTGACACGGGCGCCGGTATTAACAGCAATATTTTGCGTATGATAGAGGCTGCAGACAGCACAATTTTGGTTATGACACCCGAGCCGACTTCAATTGTAGACAGCTTTGTAATCGTAAAGACGTCGCAAGAGCTTGAGGAAAAACCAAAAATCAGTGCGATGGTAAACAAGGTATATTCGGAAAAAGATGCTTTAAGCACTTTTGATAATTTTTCAAATGTGGTGCGAAAGCATTTGCAATATGAAGTAGATATGTTAGGTTATGTGGTTAATGACTCTAAGATGAGTGAAGCAATAACGTCTATGGTGCCATATGTGGTAAAAAACCCAAACACTTATACCGCTAATCAGTATCAAAAAATAGCAAATAAAATTA
>CAYJNC010000082.1:1994-7872 GCA_964371185.1 uncultured Christensenellaceae bacterium | reverse complement strand
CGTTTTAATTACACTGCCGGTATTCCGTATTTTTGGATTACTACCAGCGCAACCGCCAGCACCATAAACCCAATTGCCGAAATTTTTGTGAATCTCACCAACATTGCATCTTTACCACGAGCTTTTTTCTTGCCTCCGAACATCATGTCGGAACCACCGCTTATAGCACTCGAAACACCACTTTTTTGACCCGACTGCAACAATACTACAACAATCAGGAACAAAGCAAACACCACTAATACAATTTTTATTATAAGAGATAAAATCTCCATTCTCATTCCTCCCAAGTTTTAATGTAACAAGAGATATCATACCACGCTTAAGCAAAAGTTGCAAGTTATTTTTGCAAATATTCCAACAAAATATTTTCTAATTCATTATACGTCTGCACCTTTACCAATTCTGTGCGTAATTTTGCGCCTCCTACCATTCCTTTTGTATAGTGTTGTGCGTGTGTGCGCATCTCTCTGATAGCAATATATTCCGCTTTATATTTTATTGCCGTTTTGGCCTGCTTCAAACACATTTTTATGCGTTCTTCATCTGACGGATATGTTTTTACTTTACCCTCCCTCAGCAGTTCGGTTATCTGCGCGAAAATAAAAGGATTGCCTTGCGACCCTCTCGCTACCATCACGGCATCGCAACCGGTTTGATCCAACATATTTTTTGCATCTTGTGCACAGAATATGTCTCCGTTGCCGACTACTTTAATTCCTACCGCCTCACGCACCGAGCGAATTATGTCCCAATTTGCCTTGCCGCTATAATACTGCTCCCGTGTTCTGCCATGAATCGTAACGCAATCCGCACCCGCATCTTCTGCCATTTTTGCAAAATCCACCGCACATATACTGTTTTCGTTCATGCCCATTCTGAATTTCACGCTGACCGGCACACTTGCGGCTTTTTTTACCGCTGAAATAATATCACTTGCCAGCTTATGCTCGTTCATGAGGGCACAGCCCTCGCCGTTTTTAACAATCTTAGGCGCCGGACACCCCATGTTTATGTCTATTACCCTTAATTTTTCGGGCAAGGTATCACACAAAAATGCCGCCGCATTCGCTAATATGTCCGGTTCTTTTCCAAACAACTGAATGCCGACATTTTTTTCTTCCTCACCAATAACAAGCAAGTCTTGCGTTTTACTGTTCTTGTATTCAAGCCCCTTTGCGCTGACCATTTCACTAAAAGTCAGTTGCGCCCCTTGCTTCGTACACAATTCACGTGCCGCAACGTCTGTTATGCCTGCCATAGGAGCTAAATACAATTTAATATTATCTTTCATGCAATCCTCATTTTCAACAAAAACCCGCAAAATGCGGGTTTTATTCTTATATAACAACTATTTTTATACGTTACTACCCATCGTCTTAGTTAGACGAAACCGTGCTTTGCTCTTGCCCGCTTTGTGTTTCATCGTCGGTTATTTCGCCGTCAACCACAACAGTGTTTTCATCTGCCGCCGCACCTTCGTCTGCCGCCGCATCCTCCGCTTCTTCCTCGTCTTCCACTTCGGTATCCACAAACTCAACATAGGTTAGCGAATCAATCTGCCAACTGCCGTCGGCCTCTTTCACAAGCATTACATCGTATATACCCGTAGGCCACTGCGGAACATATTGTTCGGGAATATTGCCGTTTTCGTCCGGGTCGGGCGGTTCTACGGTTAAATCTCATGACCTCGGTTAAGCGTATGCTTGCCGTTTCTTCCCACGCCCACACAATAGTAGTGTCTATGTCCACACGTTCGTAATAGTCGAGCACTACATATTCGTCATATGCGTCGCTGTTCATTACATTGTCTGTTGCAAGCGCATTTTGCGAGAATAGCCTTCCCAATATTACCTCGTCTGTCGATGTAGGCAACAAAACAGACTGCGCTCTTCTTGCAAACGCATCTTCTGTTATCATATTCACGCTCATGGTGTTTAATGCCGTGTTGTACGCAACTCTGACAAGCATGTAAATCAGAATCACTGCAACCATGCAAGCAAACACATATAGCACAGCCCTTAGAATTTTAATAATTCTTCTACGTGCGTCCATTTTTTATTCCTTTGTTTTTAATGGTTTCATTGTCGGGAACAACAGTACGTCTCTGATAGAGAACCTATCTGTCAGTAACATAACCATGCGATCAATGCCTATTCCCATACCGCCGGTCGGTGGCATACCATAGCTTAACGCATTAATGAAGTCTTCGTCCATCATGTTAGCCTCGTCGTCTCCGGCCTCACGTTTCTTAACTTGCTCCATAAAACGTTCTTTTTGGTCGTCCGGGTCGTTAAGTTCTGAAAACGCATTTGCAAGTTCTCTGCCGGTTACAAACAGTTCAAAACGTTCTGTTAACCAAGGTTCGTCTGCTTTTCTTTTCGCCAACGGAGAAACTTCCACCGGGTATTCGCAAATAAACGTCGGCTGAATCAAGTGTTCTTCAACTTCTTGCTCGAATGCCGTATTCAAAAGCTCGCCTTTTGTGGGGCTTCCTTCAAAACCTATTCCGTTGCTCTTTGCCATTTTTTGTGCTTCTTCGTCTGTTTCGCACAATGAAAAATCTATGCCCGTATATTTCTTAACTGCGTCTACCATTGTGTAGCGTGCCCACGGAGCTTTCAAGCTGATTTCCGTTCCTTGATATGTTAGTGTTTCTTGGCCTAACACTTCTTTTGCACAATAACAGAATAGCTCTTCACATAAATTCATCATACCAATATAGTCTGTGTATGCCTGATACAATTCAATTGTCGTAAACTCGGGGTTATGTTTTGGGCTCATACCCTCGTTTCTGAATATACGGCCGATTTCGTATACACGTTCAAATCCGCCAACTATAAGCCTTTTTAAGTGAAGCTCTGTT
The DNA here is from genome assembly GCA_964371185.1 of uncultured Christensenellaceae bacterium. Taxonomy (GTDB): domain Bacteria; phylum Bacillota; class Clostridia; order Christensenellales; family Christensenellaceae; genus CAYJNC01. The sequence goes on along the minus strand of CAYJNC010000082.1, from coordinate 5,009 downwards.
GAAATACGCATAAACATGTCTATGTCTAATGAATTATGATGTGTAACAAACGGCCGAGCCGCCGCACCACCTGCACTGTCTTGCAAAATGGGTGTTTCCACTTCTATATACCCATTGTTATCCATAAAATCACGAATACATTTGATTATTTTAGAACGCATACAAAAAGTTTGCTTAACGTCGGGGTTTACGATTAGATCCACATATCTTTGACGATATCTTAAATCGGCATCTTTTAATCCGTGCCATTTTTCCGGCAACGGCAAAAGAGATTTAGAAAGCAATTTTATTTCAGAAGACTTAACCGAAATTTCGCCTGCCTTTGTTTTAAACGCCTCTCCCTTAACACCGACTATGTCGCCGATGTCCATTTTTTTGTATGCCGCATACGGTTCTTCGCCCATAACATCTTTACGCGCGTATACTTGTATGCTGCCTTGTCCGTCTAATATGTGAAAAAAACTTGCCTTTCCCATAATTCTTTTAGAAATAATTCTACCGGCAATGCTAACTTGTTTGCCTTCGTATTCTTCAAATGAAGAAATAATCTCCACCGAACTTTGTTCTTGATCGAACGTTGTGACATCGTAAGGGTTTTGCCCTTCGTCTTTTAATGCTTGAAGCTTTTCTCTGCGCACTTGCAAAATTTCCGAAAGCTCTTGTACTACTTGTTCCTTTTCAGACATATCTGTCTCCCTTTTTATCTGTGAATATCTAATATTTTATATTTTGCCAAACCGCCGGGTGTTTCTACTTTAACCGTAACACCGATTTTTTTGCCTAACAAGGCTTTACCCACCGGAGATTCATTAGAAATTTTGTTTTTGGCAAAATCTGCTTCTGCCGAACCAACAATTTGGTATTCTTCTTCTACGTTGAATTCTTTATCGAGCACACGTACTTTTGCTCCGATGTTAACCTTCTGCGTGTCTACTTCGTCTTCGTCTACAACAGAGGCATTTCTGAGCATTTTTTCTATTGATACGATTTCCCCTTCAATACGTGCCTGCTCGTTTTTAGCTTCGTCATATTCGGCATTCTCGGAAAGATCACCAAACGCACGCGCCTGTTTTATCTCCTCTGCAATTTCAAGACGTCTTACCGTCTTTAAATATTCAAGTTTATTTTCTAACTCTACAACACCTTTGGATGTCAACACAACTACATCGTTTGTCATATATGTTACTCCTCTCATTTTACAAACTTGTCTGACCGACAGACAGTTTGTTATCAGTTTAATTATATTTAGAATAGACTTTTTGTCAAGTTCTACGGTCTTTATTCATTAAATATTTATCTATTTTGCCTTTTGCCCTTTGCAAAGCATTGTCTATAGATTTTTCCGTACGTTCCATCACCCTCGCTATTACTTGATATGACTTTCCTTTTAAATACAAGTGCAATACGGTTCTCTCAAACCCCGAAAGCATTTTTGAAATTTCTTCTTCTATTACATTGTAGTCTTCCTTGTCTATCACTATATCCTCAGGGTTAGCGACTTTAACTCCTATTAAAACATCGGCTAAAGTTCTGTCCGATTCGTCGTCATACACAGGTCGGTGCAACGAAACATAGGAATTTAGCGGCATATGCTTTTGCCTTGTTGCCGCCTTTATTGCCGTAATTATCTGCCGAGTAATACAAAGTTCGGCAAACGCCCTAAACGAAGCGTTTTTTAAATCGTCATAGTCTCTTATCGCCTTGTATAATCCTATCATCCCTTCTTGCACAATATCTTCCTTGTCGGCACCAATTAAAAAATACGAACGTACCTTACTTCTGACAAAATTCTTATATTTTTTCAACAAAAATTCAAGTGCAATCTCGTCATCATGAGCCTCGACCGCTATTTCATTGTCTGTCATATTTAAATAACGTTCTTCTACGTCGAAAACATAGTGCTCCTTATTTTCCACCGCCTGCTCCTTTAATATTTGTTGCATCTTGCCTGATTTTTTCATACATCATTATGCTTGCCGCACAAGCTGCATTAAGCGACGTTGTTTTTCCGTTCATGTTTATTCTTACCGTCATGTCGCATAATTCTTTTGTGAGCCTTGAAACGCCCTCGTCTTCACCACCTATAACAAGCGCAACCGCACCCGTTAAATTAGCGTTTTGTATTTCCTGACCGCCCATGTCGGCGGCTATTACCCAAACGTTTTGAGCCTTTATTTCTTCTATTGTTCTGTTTAAGTTTGTTACTTTAACAATCGGAATATATTGTGCCGCACCACAAGACACCTTATACACTGCGGTCGTTAGCGAAGCACTTCTTCTTTTTCCGATAATAATGCCGTGTGCACCAAGCGCCTCTGCACTTCTTATTACCGATCCCAAATTTTGTGGATCTTGTACGCTGTCTAAAATTATTATGAAAGGTTTTTCACCCCTACTTTCGGCAAGCGCAAAAATATCTTCCGGTTGGCTGTATTCAAAAGCCGGTATCTGTGCGGCAATCCCCTGATGATTGCCCATTTTTCCGTTAGGACCCATAGTTGCACAAATTTCGTCCATTTTAGTCCTGGTAACTTCTCGTATAATTATCTTTGCGTCTCTTGCTAAGGATAATATTTCCCTTATGCTTCCGTCGCTACAATCTTTTATAAGTAAAATTCTTTCTATTTGCGCACCGCTTTTTATCGCTTCCCTAACACTGTTTCTTCCAATTATAAATTCACTGCTTGTTTCCATTTTTTTTATCTTCCGCCTTAAATGATTCTATTATATTAAATAGTTGGTTTAACCGTTCGTCATTTCCCGTTAAGTACAAATATCCGAAAACTGCCTCCAAACCCGTCGCATGACGATACTCTGTGACACTCATATTTTTGGGTATGGTAGCACTTTTCGCATTGCGCCCCCTCATAAATATATACGTTTCTCTCTCCGAGAGTTGTGGCATAATCTCGTAAGCAAATGCTGCCTGCGCCCGTGCATTAACCATCTTTGAACTGGCTACGTGCATTTTCCCGGCACTTTTCTTGTTTTCTACAACTAAAGCAGTACGCACAT
>CAYJNC010000082.1:0-1984 GCA_964371185.1 uncultured Christensenellaceae bacterium | reverse complement strand
TACACTTCCTCTTCAAATTCTGTGCCAAGTTCTAACACCGGGCGTGCATTAAGCGTTAGGCCTGCCCTTTTTCCCTCGTTGTAAGCATAAAACGCCGCCGACGCAATCATCGCCGCTTGATCTGTGCAATATTTCCATTCGGGTATATATAATTTAATACCTTTTTGCTCTGCTTCTTTCAAAAACAATGTGCGCAATTGCAAATTAGCACTAACCCCCCCTGCTATGGCAACAGGCAAATTTCCACCGTTTCTCTCCCATGCACTGAATGTGTTTTCTGCCAACGTTTCGCAGACGGTTTTTAAAAAACTTGCGGCAATATCCGCCTTGTTATATTCCTCTTTTTTCTGTTCCATTTTATGCAGTAGGTTTATGACAGCCGTTTTTAGACCACTGAAAGAAAAATCAAGATGCGTCTGCCCCCTAAAACTTTTAGGAAACTTATATGCGTTTTCGTTGCCCTCTTTTGCCAAGTTCTCTAAATTTGGCCCACCCGGATATGAAAGCCCTAATACACGAGCAACTTTGTCTATCGCTTCTCCTGCCGCATCGTCTCTGGTACTTCCAATGATGTCAAATTTATTGTAATCGCCGACAAGCACAATTTGGGTATGCCCACCCGATACCACCAAGCATATAAAAGGTGGTTTTAGTTCTTTATGTGAAATATAGTTTGCACAAATATGCCCGGCAATATGATGCACGGGTATGAGTGGTTTGTTCCACGCATACGCAAGTGCCTTTGCATAAGAAACGCCCGTTAGCAATGCCCCAACAAGGCCCGGCCCGTATGTTACCGCTATTGCATCTATGTTTTCTTTTCCGCCGACATCGGCGATCGCTTGCGAAACTATATGCGGTAATTTTTCTACATGACTGCGTGACGCAATCTCAGGGACAACCCCACCATATTCTTTGTGTATTTCTATCTGAGAATATACCCTATCCGACAAAACCTCTCGCCCGTTTAACACGACTGCCGCAGAAGTTTCGTCGCAAGATGTTTCTATTGCCAATATCCTTACTTGTTTTTCTTGCATTGTTTCTCCAGCCTTTTATATGTTATTCTACTGATTATCATAGATGTTATTGTTATGCCTAAGAACCATGCAAGTATTTTCCCGACCAAATCAAAAAAGAATGTTAGGCTAAACATACGTATAAGCCGCGATGTTTCGGGGTCAAGCAACCATAAATCATTTGTGAAGAACACATGGTGAAACTGTGTCCAAAACGTTTCAAAATCAACAACAATCCACAGTGCCAAAACAAAAAACACCGTTAAAACCCCGAGTATGCTAAAAAAGCACGTCTTAAATATTACTTGCTTTTTTTTATTCAGCAAGAATGCTCCCACCAAAAGAACACCGCCTACGGCAAAAAACACAACCATATATTTAACCGCATTTTGGTTTAGCACCGCAACGTCTACCATATGAGCTTTTTCACGCTCGTTATAAAACTCTGTGTCCTGCTGACCGTCAAAAAACCGCATGTCTATGTTGTCGCGCTCGCCCGTTAAATAGTCAAGCAAAATGTCTGTAGCCTCTGTAAGCGTTTCTTCGTCCGTACCCACATAACTTGCGGTTCCGATTTTTTCATATTCACTTTGATAAAAACTTCTATCAAAGGCACAAACTTCCACAACTGCCAAAAATGTCGCAACCACAAGCAAAGCAGTTCCGACACATGCCATTATTACAGAAATTATTTTTTTAAATCGACCATTACTCATCTTCTAAATCTCTAATCAAGCAAGCACGCAAAGGCGCACCGTCGCAAGCTATTTTTAGCGGAAGAGCACAAAGTGTGTATACACCCGGCTCTACACCGTCTAAATTAAGCGACTCTAATATTATGCAACCTTCTTTAAGCAATGTATTGTGTACCACATCGTTTCCAATAGAAAGATTGTCTGTACCCACCACTTTTACACCTGCATCGACAAGCATTTTTGCCTGTTTTTCGCTTATCTACCTTCTTT
>CAYJNC010000081.1:280-7932 GCA_964371185.1 uncultured Christensenellaceae bacterium | reverse complement strand
TGCATCATAAAATTAGCAAGAAGAAAAAGCAAAGACATTCATTTGCTTGTTTGGGTAACCTCGGCACTCTTCTTAGTCAACTTCATATTTATGGCAACACTTTAACCAAATACAATATAAATAGAGAGTGCAAAATGTACTCTCTATTTATTGTACAAAAAACAAGTTTGTACCGCCTAAAAAATATCGTCTTACATTAGAAATTTGGGCGCACAAACAAGCAATTTTCAAATTCGATAATTTTCTATATTATTGCAAAGCAAAAAAAACTCGTTTTATTCAAATAATGTTTTAAACAATTGGGTTTTGTTTACAATTAATATAGTTATTGTTTTTGTAATAATAACTATCGATATTGATATTTCATCAAGATACGTTTATCAAATCGGATTGATAAACTCTCGACGCATGAAATGTTTTGCAGCAGAGTTTTATACACATTAATTAACATTGTTGTGTGGAAAGGGTTTAAATATGTTTGAATTATTTGACAACGAAAACGAAAACAGGTTTACATGGGAATCTGTCGGTGATGTTATTGACGGCCGAAAAAATTTAGGCGAAGACATGCCCGTTTATGTATACAGATTATTTCAGTTTACCATTAAAGACGAAATTGCAAGGCGCTATGGCAACGACATAACTATCGATATATTCAGAAAAGCAGGCCACTTGGCAGGTACTGAATTCTCTGCCCACATGTTAGACCTGACTCTTGAATTTAACGAATTTATAGCGCATCTGCAGCAAGTTTTAGAAGCAAGCAAGATTGGCATTTTACGCATAGAAGAGTTTGATCCGGCAACAGGAAAAGCCATGCTGACAGTTGGCGAAGATTTAGATTGTTCCGGTTTGCCGGTTACAGGCGAAACCGTTTGCAACTATGACGAAGGCTTTATCGCCGGTATTTTATGCGCCTACACCAAAAGTAATTACGTCGTCACCGAAATAGATTGTTGGGCCACCGGCTCAAGAGTATGCAGATTTGAGGCTCACATAGAGGACTAATTCAATGGCAATCACTAAGCAAGAGGTCAACTTTATTGTAGACCAAATACGCCATATTATTTTAAACAAGCCGCTCCCCGTAAATCCTATCGAAACGGGAGAGCATCTTAGTGATGTTCAAGAAGCAATTGCATACTTATCAAACTGTTTAACCGAATCTAACGAATTTTTAAAAAATGTAGGCGAAGGCAAACTAAACGTTCCGCCACCCGACCGCAAAAACTTTTTAGCCGGCAATTTAAAAGAACTTCACGCCGGCTTAAAACACCTTACATGGCAGGCAAACCAAGTTGCACAAGGCGACTATAACCAGCAAGTTCGGTTCTTAGGCGAGTTTTCCGTTTCTTTTAACAAGATGATTCTTCAACTGAAAGACAGGGAACAAAGGTTAAAAAAACAATCTCAAGCTTTATCGCAAAACATCATACTCATGCAGTCTATTATGGACGGCATGAAAGAATGGGTTGTTGTTACGTCGCAAGAAAACATCGAAATCATATACTATAACCAATCTGCGAAACAGAAATTTTTTAATGAAACGGCGACAAAAAACGTCCAAAAAGAAAATCGTTTGCTCTTAAATAATTGCATAGAAAACAAAGACAATTGCGACACCTTTTTCGAGAGAGATTATTTTCATACACCAACCAACCATACCTTTCGCATAACCACTTTTTCGCTTGAGTGGAACGATATGCTTGCCTTTGTAAACCGTATTGTAGACGTCACCGACGAAATTACGGAACAAACTTACATACAAGAATTAGCCTACAAAGACGAGCTCACCGGCCTATATAACAGACGCTATTGTATCGAAAAATTAGAGGCCTATTTGGCTCAAAACACTCCTTTTTCGTTTTGTATGATTGACATAGACAAGCTTAAATATGCAAACGACACTTACGGTCACGCCGCAGGAGACGAATATTTGCATACAGTTGCACAAGAGCTCTTAAATTGTACGCGTTCAAGCGATATCGTTTGTCGGTTAGGCGGAGACGAATTTGCTATTATTTTTTTAAATTGCAAAAGCGATTTGGTTTCTTTAAAATTAGAAGCAATAAACGATAAATTCAAATCCGAAAAAAACAGGTATCCTATGTCATTTAGTTATGGCACCGTAACGGCTAAGCCTGACTCTACCATAGATATAAAAAAACTAATCAGCATGGCCGATTCTAAGATGTATGAATACAAGCAGGCATCAAAAGCACATCAACCTTAATAAACGTCTGCAACATCACATATATCAAGATATTAAAAATGCAATCGTTGCAAAAATTAATAAAATATGCAATAATTTACATGTGTAATTCTTTTATACAAACATTAAAATAATAATAAAGTGTCATAAAACAGTTTATTATTTTAATTGCGAATGTGATTTTAGAATGTTTATTTTATCGGGAGGAAAAATGAAAAAAAGTATTTTAATAATAACGGCGGTAATATTAACCTTAATTTTGCTATCTTCATGCAGTATGATAGCGTATGAAACAATCTCAGAGGTAACTACTGCCGAGCCGCAACCGCCTCAGATGGTCGAAGTAGCAACCGAAGATGTTTCGTTTCAAATAATGTTCACAAACGATATTCATGGACGAATAAATAACGACTCGGAAAACCCATCTTACGGATATGCGAGAATCGCACAGATGAAAGAAGATTTAGCGGCAAACGGTGAAGTTTTATTGTTTAGTGCCGGCGACGTCCTACAAGGCACACCCTATGTTAACGAAAGTAACGGTGAGTCTGCATTTAACCTTATGAACCTCGCTTCTTATGACGCCATGACACCCGGCAATCACGATTTTGATTGGGGCGGAGACAACCTCTTAGCCTTAGCACAAATGGCCGAGTTCGACATATTAAGCGCCAACATATTGTACGAAGCAGACGGCTCTCCCGTCTTTGATGAAAACAAAATATATTCCCTTGAAAACGGCATGAACATAGGTGTTTTTGGGTTGACAACACCTTCTACAAAAACAACCACTTCCCCTTCTGCCGTAGCCGATTTTAAATTTTTAGCAGACGAAGAACTATACACCGCCACTCAACAACAAATAGACAGTTTAATCGAGCAAGGCGCAAATTTCATAGTTTGTCTAAGCCACTTAGGGATAGACGACACCTCTGTCGGCAGTCGTTCTTACGATGTTATCGACAATGTTTCGGGCATAGATTTATTCATAGATGCGCACAGCCATGTTGAAATGAACGAAATGCAAGGAAACACTCTACTCGTTAGCACAGGCGCTTTTGGCGAAAACGTGGGAGTAGCAACATACTTAAACGGCGAATTAAGTGCAGAACTTATCCCCGCCGTTATTCAAGAAGAAAATACCGCCGAATATGCAGGCGAGGTAACAGAAGAGGTAGACGACGCACTAAGTGCACCGGTCGCTACAACAGAAGTTTTCTTAGACGGTGAATACGAAACCGTTCGGGTTTCGGAAACAAATTTAGGAGACCTTTCTACCGATGCAATTCTTTGGTATGCAAACACCCATATGGGAATAGAAGCAGACGTAAGCATCATGAATTCGGGAAGCATTCGTGCTTCCATTAACGAAGGAGACATCACACTTTTAGACGTTAAAAATGTTTTCCCCTACGGCAATACGCTTGTTTCACTAAACATTACGGGAGCTCAGCTGCTTGAAACCATAGAGGCCGCAAGCGCAGAGTTGCCCGAACATACGGCACCTTTTGCGCAAGTATCCGGAATAGAATACACCGTAAACACAGCTATTCCTTATGAAAGCGGCGACAACTACCCGGATTCTACTTTTGCACCGCCTCTAAACCCGGGCGCAAGGGTTAGCATAACAAGTGTTGGTGGAGAAGAATTTTCTTTGACGGAAATATATACTATTGTCACCATAGATTTTCTTGCAATGGGGGGAGACTCCTACTACGCACTCACGCAGGCCGAAGAAGGCAGTGTGATAGATTCGGGAACCTTGATGGAAGATGCTTTCGCCGCCTATATTGACGAGGAGTTAGGCGGAACGGTAGGAGAAAGCTATGCCCAAGCAGCCGGAAGAATAGTTATTGAACAATAATCATAGTAAAATGTTACATCTGCCACACATAAAGCCTTCGGCAATGCCGAAGGCTTTTTTCTTGATAAAACTTTGAAAAAATCATAATTCATCTGTTTATCGCAACGCTATTTTCACTTGTTTCAAATGAATTATTATTCAATATAATCAACCATCATTTTTCTGACCAACATAAAACATATACACCAAAAAACAAGCCACTGCGAAATATCATCCGGTGGCTTGTTTATTTAAATGGTTATTTACGTCTTTTTAAGGTGAAGTCGGCTACCAAACTTGTCATGTTGTCGGCATAAGAATTAAGTTTTTTGCTTATACTTGTGCTCTCATTACTGTTATCTTTATTAGATTGCACAACCTGCGAAATTTGGTTTACCTCCTTATGAATATCCTCTATGGAAGTAATTTGTTTAGTAGTAGACTTATTAATGCTCTCGATAGATCCCATTATGCTACTCGTACTCTCGATAACGGTTGAAAGCGCCTGTGCCACACTTTCTGCAATTTTTTCACCGTTTGCAACCGAACGTACCGATTCTTCAATAAGAGCCGCAGTTTGTTTTGCCGCCACGCCACTTTTGCTTGCGAGTGTCCGCACTTCGTCTGCAACAACAGCAAACCCACTGCCGGCAACGCCTGCCCTTGCCGCTTCGACAGCAGCATTAAGTGCCAACACATTTGTTTGGAAAGAAATATCGTCTATTGTGGTAATAATCCTCCGTATTTCTTCGGAAGATGATGTAATTTCCGCCATCGCTTCAAGCATTTGTTTTATTCTTTCGTCAATAGTGTCTATGTCGTTAGCCATGGTGTCTGCAAGTGCAACAGAATTTTTAGAGCTTTGTGCACTTTCTTCTATTTCAGCGGTAATATTTTCAAGCAAACCCGAAAGTTGATCTAATGAAGAAGCCTGTTGAGTTACACCACTTTCTAACATTTGTGCATTCTGGAACACACTTTGAGACTCGCTCGAAACATGTTGTGCAACGTCCTTTATGTCTACAAGTACGGCATTGCTTGCCGAAACCATGGTGTCTAAACTAATAGAAAGAGTATCTTTTTTAGACTTGATCGATACGTCTACGTCATAGTTCTTACTTGCTATCGAGTTTGCGATTCTTGAATATTCAACAAGCAAAGCGGTAATATTTTTCAACTCTACCGCAATTGCCCCGACTTCGTCTTTTGTGAAAAGCTCGCTTGGTATGGTTATTGTTGTGTCACCTGTTGTTACTACTTCCGAAACGGTGTTTTGCAACCCCACCAATTGCGATGCCATAAGGTTTTGGAATACTCTTATCAACACCATGATTACAATAATTACAAGTGCAGAAATGCCTATGCATAATATTGTAACTATCATTACGGTTTGGTCATTTTTGGCAACGGCCTCATTCATCAATTGCTTCTCTTCATCTAAGAAAATTGCAATGTCACCGAAAAAGTCGGTTGCAACAGGGGTAACACTCCTTAGTGCCGCTAACGCTTCTGCATCTTTGCCACCTTCATTTTTCAAATCGGCAGAAAGTATCATACTTTCTTTATATGCATTCTTACTTACGATTATATCAGCAAAAACATTTGCCCTATCGCCTTCAAGTTTGGTTGCAAACTCGTCCATCATTGTGTCTAATGTGTCAAAGTATGCAAGGTATTTTGTGTATAACTCGGCGCGTGCCTCTACATCTTCTTGCAATAAAATGTCTCTACCCGTTACCCTACATAAATACATTGTTTCTATAATACTGTTTAAATCTTCGGTGTTAGAAACATTTTCGTCTACCAGCTTATTTGACAACGAATTAACAGTGAATATAGATACTACTGAAATAAGTGTCAATAACAATACCATTAAGAAAGAAATAAGTTGTGTGGGAATAAGCTTTTTTTTCATTGGAGCATTTTGTAACCATTTTTTGTATGAACGCATTGTTTAAACCTCCATGTTTATACACGAATTTTCGTTTGACCCTTTTAAAAGTAAAGTCTATAGTTTTCTATAAAAGTCTATAGATAAACACATTTTATTATAACTCGTTTTCTACTCATCTAAACATATTTTAAACATTTTTCGGCATAAAAAACAAAAGATTAGCATCAGCCCCTTTGCTTTTGTAATCTTTTGTTTTTTGTCATTTTTATTGTACTTTATTTTTTATTTCATAAGTCTTATCTTCTTTCACTAAATTTAAAAATACGTCTTCATTTAATGGTCTTTCAAAATAATACCCTTGGGCTATATCGCAATTTATTTCTTTTAACCACATTGCCTGCATAAATGTTTCCACACCCTCAGCAACAACATCCATGTCAAGGTGCTTTGCCATAACAATAACGTCTTGAACAATAACCACGCTTTTAACTTCCTGAGATTTATGGTTAAAAAATTCTTTGTCTAACTTAAGCACGTCTGCATCAAGCGCACTTAACCTATTTAGCGAAGAAACACCCGCTCCGAAATCGTCTATTGCAATGTTAAACCCTCTCTTCTTCAATTTCTGAATCTTTTCCAAAAACCGGCTTTCGTCTCCTACCAATGCACTCTCGGTAATTTCAAGTTCTATCGCACTCGGCTTAATTTCGTGTAAGTTAAGCACGTCTACTATCCGGCTAATAATACGTTCTTCTAATACCGAACATGCCGATAAGTTAACAGAAATTTTAGGCATGTTTTTTACTTTTTTATTATTTTTCAAAAATTCGCACACTTCATTTAATACATAAATGTCGAGTGTTGAAATAAAACCGTTTGCTTCCATGACCGGTATAAACGCATCCGGATAAATCGGATCGCCCAATTTCGGGAACCACCTAACAAGCGCTTCGGCACCGCAAACTTTCAATGTTTTAAAATCAATCTTCGGTTGATACACCACCACAAATTCTTTGTCTTTAACAGCCTGCTCCATACGGAATGTCACATCTACTACGTTATTATAATTTTTTCTCATGGCTTCATCAAACTTAATAAACGTAGTTTGATGTGTATTCTTGCCCATCATACGGGCGTCGTTTGCATGGCCGATTATGTCTGTCGTGGTATCATTATGCCCGTTAATAAGCACATATCCAAAAGACATGGCGACTCTATATTTTTCTCCTAACACTTTTCTTATCGCCGGCAAAATCTCTTCTTTGTAAATATCTTCTAATGCTCCCCTGTTGCCGGTTTTTCTGAGCACTAAAAATTGTTCGGCCTTCCTCCTTGATATTATCTTCTGAGTATCTATAAAAGTCTCACTAAGCGCATCTGCAATAGCACAAATAACCTTTGTTCCTTTTTCTTGACTGTAATGCGTGTTTATCGTTCTGAACATGTCCATGTCAAGAGATATCAACTCGTATTCTTTAGACTTCGCATTTGATATTGTTTTCTCCATCTCGTCTCTGAATTTATGCATTGCCATAAGCCCCGTTAGAGAATCTGTGTCGTAGGCAATTTCTATGTCTTTGCGTTTATCTTTTTGTTGCTTATACGCATACGAGTAAAAAAGTATTAAAACAACGGCAACACCTATAACAATTAAATACCAATACTTCTCCAAAATATCAAGCAAATCATCTTCGGGCAAATAT
>CAYJNC010000081.1:0-270 GCA_964371185.1 uncultured Christensenellaceae bacterium | reverse complement strand
ACCATTCCTGTTTATAAAATTTCTGTATTCATCTTCGGAAATATTATCTGTCATCACGTTAAAAATTGGGATATAATCTTCCGAAATATTTTTAGAGACAAAAAATGTCATAGGCAAATCAATATCTGTTTGAACAGAAACACTGCTATCATCATCTAAATAAAGCTCTGCATATGTTATTGCACTTTCTGTGCAGATTAACGCCTCTACATTGCCATTTGAAAATTCATCCAACATTTCATGAAATTCCTGATATATGACTCTCTCATT
>CAYJNC010000080.1:0-7999 GCA_964371185.1 uncultured Christensenellaceae bacterium | reverse complement strand
CAACAGACTTAAAAAATGTTGTAGGCGATATAGAATTTTCAAACGTTTCTTTCAGCTACAACGAGGGTGAAGACGTATTAAACAATATTTCTTTTAAAATTCCGGCGGGCAAAACGGTCGCCCTTGTTGGGCCTTCGGGCGGTGGAAAAACAACAATTTGCCAACTTATACCCCGTTTTTACGATTGTATTTCGGGCACTATTACAGTAGACGGTTATGACGTGCGCAATATTAAATTACGCAGCCTAAGAGACTCTATCGGAATTGTTCAGCAAGACGTTTTTTTGTTCGCCGGCACGGTCAGCGACAATATTCGATATGGCAACATCAACGCAACCGACGAGCAAATTATCGAGGCCGCTAAACATGCTAAGGTGCATGATTTTATAATGAGTTTTCCGAACGGGTACGACACAAACGTCGGCGAACGCGGAATACGGCTTTCGGGCGGTCAGAAGCAAAGAATAAGCATCGCTCGTGCCTTCCTTAAAAACCCACCCATACTTATATTAGACGAGGCAACATCGGCACTCGACAACCGTACCGAGCTTTTAATTCAGCAGTCTCTTAACGAATTGTCTAAAGGTCGAACCACAATTGTTATTGCACACAGAATGTCTACCATAAAAAATGCGGATATTATTGTAGTATTAAGTGACGAAGGCGTTGTCGAAATGGGCAATCATAATGAGTTGTATGAAAACAAGGGCATGTATTATTCACTATACAACGCACAATTTTCTTAAATACGTTTGTTTAAAATAAATAAGGGAAAGAACTTTTGCTCTCTCCCTTTTTTTTTATTGTCTATAATTTTAACCGTTTTTTTATGACAGATTATCTGCCTATCACACAAAAGTGCTTATTGCAACTTTTTCTATTTCTATGCTCTTAGCATAACTGCCTAAATATTTTTCAAAAGATTCTTTTAATTTTTGATCGGGCTCTAAGGTTACTCCCTTTTGGTTTGCAAAAACCTTATCTTTAAGATACTTAGGGAAATCTAATGCCTTATCTACACAGTATGCCGCCAATACGGCAATACCCCACGCACCGCCTTCGCCTGCCGTTTCCATAACCCTAACGTTAACATCAAGCGCAGAGGCAACTATTAGCTGGCCAACCTTAGGCGTTTTAAACAAACCACCATGTCCTAATAATACATCCACATTAACATTTTCTTTTTTTAGTATGTCCATTCCCATTGCGAGCGTCGATATAGACGAAAACAAATGTACTCTCATCAAGTTGGCAATATTAAATTTCGAATCTGGCATCCTTACGAAAAGTGGCCGTCCCTCGTTCAGTCTTGTAATAAATTCTCCCGAGTAGTAGTTGTATGAAAGCAACCCTCCGCAATCCACATCTGCTTCTAATGCCATATTATATAGTTTTCCGTATAAATCATTCATGTTTATATCCATGCCAAAGCATTCGGAGAATTCTTTAAATAAATTAACCCAAGCGTTAATATCCGATGTGCAGTTGTTGCAATGTACCATTGCAGACAAATCTCCCGAGGGAGTTGTGATTATGTCTAACTCTCTATACACCTCAGACAACTTTTCTTCTAATACTATCATCGCAAAAACTGAAGTTCCGGCAGAAATATTACCCGTTTTTTGAGCAACACTGTTTGTTGCAACCATGCCCGTTTGCGCATCACCTTCTGCGGGGCAAAGCGGTATCCCCGCTTGCAACAAGCCTGATTTATCTAATGTTTTTGCACCTTTTTCCGTCAACTTGCCTGCGTTTTCGCCCGCCACAAGAACTTTCGGAAAAATATCTTCAAACGTATAGCCGTAATTGTTTTTAGCCAACAATTCGTTAAAACGGTCTTTCATATTTACATCATAGTCTTTTGTTGTCGGATCTATCGGAAACATGCCCGAAGCCTCGCCTATGCCTATTGCTTTTTCCCCCGTCAACACAAGGTGAATATACCCTGCCAAAGTTGTTAAGTAGTCTATGTTTTTAACATGCTCTTCTTTGTTCAAGATAGCCTGGTATAAATGCGCTATGCTCCATCTTTCGGGTATGTTAAACTCAAACAATTCTGTAAGCTGTTCGGCGGCAACCTCGGTTGTTGTATTTCTCCATGTTCTGAACGCCTCCAATACTTCGCCATCTTTATCCAACGGTAAATAACCGTGCATCATGCCGCTTATTCCCAAATAGGCAAGTTTTGTTATTTTGGCATCATACTTACTCTTAACATCGTCTATAAGGTCTGCATAGCATTCTTGCAAGCCTGTTATTGCATCTTCCATAGAATATGTCCAGTAGCCGTTTACTAATTTATTTTCCCATTCATAATTTCCGGACGCTATCGGCGAGTAGTCTTCGCCTATAAGCACGGCTTTTATTCGAGTAGAACCAAGCTCTATTCCCAATACCGCTTTTCCGTCTTCGATGTATTTTTTATACCCTTCGTTCATTGCTTATTCTCCTTTGTTTTTTTGTCCATAATATGAATTTTCGCCATGCTTCCTAAAATAGTGCTTATCTAACAACTCTTTTTGCATTGGCTCTATATTATTATTTCTCAGCATAAGCGTACCTAATGCCATTTTTGCGCATTCTTCCATAACCACCGCATTGTGTACTGCGTCTGTCGCATTTTTTCCCCAGCAAAACGGGCCATGGCTGTAGACTAAAACGCCCTTTGTTTTGTCTGCATCTAAATCACAAAATCTTTCTACAATAACATTTCCCGTTTCGTACTCATATTTTCCGTTAATTTCATCTGCCGTCATTTTTCTTGTGCAGGGGATTTCTCCGTAATAGTAGTCTGCGTGCGTTGTACCGTAGGCCTGTATGCCCATTCCGGCCTGCGCAAACGTTGTTGCGTTGGTAGAATGTGTATGCACTATACCGCCAATACTTTCAAATTTGTTATACAACACAAGGTGTGTGTCTGTATCTGAAGAAGGATTGTATTTACCTTCAATTTTATTTCCGTCTAAATCCACTACCACCATGTCCTCTGCGGTTAAGTCGTCATATTCTACTCCCGACGGTTTTATTACCATCAAGCCCTTTTCCCTGTCTATACCCGAAACATTTCCCCAAGTAAAGGTAACCAGGTTATATTTTGGTAACAACAAATTCGCTCTGAGTACTTCTTCTTTCAGTTGTAATAGCATATTATTTCCCTCATTAACTTTCGCAATATTCAGTTGATTATATCTTATAACAATAACTTTAGCCTATGGTGTTAAACTTGTCAACAAATACTTAATTCTCTGATGTTTAAACCTAATCCAACAACAAAAGCCGCCGCAACAAATTATATTATTGTTGTTTTCGACGGCTTTTATATAACCTTTATTTCAATAAAACTAAAAGCTTATTTATGCTTTTTTAACGGTAAACATTGCTTTTTGTCCGTTAATATCCCATTCTTTTGTGTAACCGTCTTGCGTTTCATAGGAAACATTTTGCGCTAAAACTTCTTTTGCAATTTGCTTTTCATTCTTTTTAAGAATCTCCGCCAATTCTTCATTACCCGACACGCTTAATACAATCTTATCCGTGACTTCAAATTCTGCCTCTTTACGCATTGTTTGCACCTTAGAAATCATCTCACGAACATAGCCTTCTTCCAACAATTCGGGCGTTAGTTTTGTGTCTATGATTACCGCATAGTCTTCAAACGTTTCGGCTACAAA
The DNA here is from genome assembly GCA_964371185.1 of uncultured Christensenellaceae bacterium. GTDB lineage: Bacteria > Bacillota > Clostridia > Christensenellales > Christensenellaceae > CAYJNC01. Next base: position 4,328 of record CAYJNC010000080.1, on the reverse strand, counting down.
ACCATCTTTTTGCAACGGCTCTATTAAAACATCTTCAAGCAAGAGTGAAACTTGCGTGCCGTTTACATCAAATTCATATGTACCGCCCGATTGCAACAACGCAACAACCTTGTCTGCCTCACATTCTAAGAGGTGTGTGCGTATTGCCGGCAACACTTTACCGTATTTCGGCCCTAAAGTTTTAAGTTGCGGTTTTACTTGGTAGGTTATGTATTCTTTTGCCGCCGCATTGAGTTCTACCTCTTTAACATTAAGCTCGCCTTTAATAACATCTAAATACATTTCGCCGAGTTCGCTTATGCCCGAAACAAATATTTTGCCTATCGGTTGTCTGTTCTTGATGTTTGCTGTGTTTCTGCAAGCACGGCCTAACACAACAACGTTTAATACCGCATTCATGTCTTTTTCAAGTTGCTCGTCTACATACGAATCGTCGCAGGCGGGATAATCGCACAAATGAACAGATATTGGTGCTTGCTCGTTTGTCGTTTTAACAAGGTTTAAATATATGCTTTCTGCCATGAACGGTGCAAACGGTGCAACCAAACGTGTAACCGTTTCTAAAACGGTGTATAGTGTCATAAATGCACTTTGTTTGTCGTCGGTCATACCGCTACCCCAATATCTTTCACGGCATCTGCGGATATACCAGTTAGAAAGTTCGTCTACAAAACTCATGATCGCACGGGTAGGCTCTACTATTTTGTAGTTGTCTAAGTCTGCGCACACCGATTTAACCAACGAATTAAGGCGTGACAAAACCCACCTATCCATAATGTTAAGCTTGTCTTTGTCGAGCGTGTATTTTGTTGGGTCAAAGCCGTCTATATCCGCATAAAGAATATAGAATGCGTATGTGTTCCACAACGTACCCATAAACTTGCGTTGAGCCTCGCTTACCGCTTCATCGTAAAAACGAGAAGGCAACCACGGGGCACTCGCCGAATAAAAATACCACCTAACGGCATCTGCACCTTGTTTGTCTAAAACTGTCCACGGGTCAACAACATTACCCTTATGCTTGCTCATCTTTTGCCCGTCTTTGTCTTGAACATGGCCAAGAACAATACAGTTCTCAAACGGTGCCTTGTTTTCGATTAGTGTGCCTATCGCTATTAAGGTATAGAACCAACCACGTGTTTGGTCTACCGCCTCGCTGATAAACTGCGCCGGGAAATGACGCTCGAACTCTTCCTTATTTTCAAAGGGGTAGTGCCATTGCGCAAACGGCATAGATCCGCTGTCGTACCAGCAGTCGATAACTTCGCTAACACGTTGCATACTGCCTCCGCAACCATCACATTTTATTGTAACCGCATCGATAAACGGTTTGTGTAGCTCTATGTCTTGCGAAACAGGCACGTCCGCCTTCGCAAAAAGCTCTTCTTTTGAGCCGATTGCATGGGTGTGTCCGCAGTCGCAAACCCAAATGGGCAAGGGTGTTCCCCAATATCTCTCTCGAGAAATTCCCCAGTCTATGACATTTTCTAAGAATTTACCCATACGGCCTTCTTTTATATTTTCCGGCATCCAGTTTACGCTTGCGTTGTTTTTAAGCAAGTTGTCTCTCATTTCGGTCATCTTTATAAACCAGCTGCTGCGTGCGTAATATATTAACGGTGTGTCGCATCTCCAGCAGAAGGGATAGTTATGCTCGTAATCTAACTGCGCAAACAGCAAGCCCCTTCCGTCTAAATCTTCAATAATATCTTTGTCGGCATCTTTTACAAAAACGCCTTCCCACGGAGTTCCCTTTGGGAACGTGCCGTCCGGGTTAACAAGCTGTACCAAAGGCAAGTCGTATTTTTTTCCGACAGCATAGTCGTCTTCGCCGAAAGCCGGAGCCATATGAACAATACCGCTACCGTCTGTTAATGTAACAAAATCGGCGCAGGCAATATACCATGCTTTTTTGTCTACCTCGGCACAAGAAAACAACGGTTCATATTCTTTGTACTCAAGCTCGCTACCCAAAAATGTATCCATAATTTTTGCGTTTTCGCCCAACAATTTTTCGCAAAGTGCCTTTGCCAAATAGTATACCTTGCCATCTTCACCCTCTGCCCGAACATATTCTTCTTTCGGGTTAACCGCCAAAGCGATGTTTGAAGGCAACGTCCACGGAGTTGTCGTCCATGCCAAAAAGTATGCGTCTTCGCCTTTTGCCTTGAAACGCACAAAGATAGATTTGTCCACAACGTCTTTGTAGCCCTGTGCCACCTCGTGAGAGGAAAGCGCCGTTCCGCAACGTGGGCAATAGGGCACGATTTTGTGTCCTTTGTATAACAAACCTTTGTCAAAAATTTGCTTTAAACTCCACCACACAGATTCTATGTAGTTGTCTTCGTATGTTATGTAGGGTTTTTCCATGTCTGCCCAATATCCAACACGCTCAGACATTTTTTCCCATTCGCCTTTATACTTCCAAACAGACTCCTTACATTTTTGTATGAAAGGTTCTATTCCGTATTCTTCAATCTGCTCTTTTCCGTCAAGCCCCAACATTTTTTCCACTTCAAGCTCAACCGGCAAACCGTGCGTATCCCACCCGGCTATGCGCAAAACGTGGTAGCCTTGCATTGTTTTATATCGGGGAAATAAATCTTTGATACAACGAGTCAGAATATGGCCGATATGCGGTTTCCCGTTTGCAGTCGGCGGACCGTCGTAGAAGGTAAACTCTTTCTTACCTTTGTTTTTTTCCATGCTTTTTTCAAAGACCCTGTTTTCTCTCCAAAAATCAAGGACTTGCAGTTCTCTTTCATTAAATTTTAAATCTGTAGGTACTTTTTTATACATAATAAAACTCCTTTATAAATTTCATAAAAAAACGTCCCGATCGTAACAATCAGGACGAAAAATATTCGCGGTACCACCTGAATTCCTTAAAAAAGGCACTCATTTGCTTTTATCGCAAGCAATACGTGTCATACTTATTGACTCGGTGATAATTTTTGCAGCAGTGCCACGGGGCTTACACCATCTCCCGCTCGCTAAAAGGTTACTTACAAAAACGTTTGTCCGCTTCATATAACATTCTATATTCATAACAGTGCTATTATATTGCATAAAAACACTGTTTGTAAAGAACTATTTATTTTTTTATCAACCCTGCCGCCCAAATACCAAGTCATTCCAAGAGGCAAAAGCATTTTTTCCTTGTTTCTTTATGTTGTAAAGTGCGGTGTCCGCACGCTCGTAAAGTGTGCTGAAATCGGTTTCTTCCTCGTTTCCGTCTACAAACACAATGCCCATAGAAACAGACAAATTAAGCTTTCCGTCTCCGCCGACATCAACTTTGTTAATGTTTCTGATAACTTGCTCTATCTTATCGCAAACCACCGCTTGTTCCGTCTCATTTATTGCAAGGTACACAAATTCGTCTCCGCCGAACCTGCCGACGATTGCACCGTCTCCGAACACAACGCCCACTTCTGCCACAATTTGCTTTAACATTTTGTCACCGCATAAATGCCCATAGGTGTCATTTATGTTTTTGAAGTTGTCCACGTCTATCATGCCCAAGGCGGCAATGTTGTTTGTTCCTTTAAGCATTTCTATCGCCGACATGGCATTTTCTTCAAAGGCCTCCCGCTTGTATGCACCCGTAAGGAAATCTGTTTTGGTGTCTTTTATTAGTTCGCCGATTTGCCTTTCGGTCTCTTTTTGTTCGTGAATACTGTCGGCCATGCCCAAAATTCTTGTTGTCTTGCCGTTCTTTTGTTGCAGCGCAACGCAAGTTAGCTTGAACCACCGATATTGGTTGTCTTTGTATTTTACTAAAACTTCTCCCGAGCTTTGTTCCATTCCGTTCTCTACATCGTGAATTACCCGCAAGCATTCTTTTGCGGAAGATGCGTGCACCCAACCGTTGATAATTAAACACTCGGGGGCATTCGGCACTCTGATCGGCTCGCCGTCATTTTCGTTGTCCGAACCGTATTTTATCAACTCTTTTTTTACTGTGTTAAATTCCCAAATATCTATGTCTGCCAACTTAAAAGCAATTTTAAGCCGACTGTCTGCCAACTTAATTTTTTCTTCCGCCTTAACTTGCTCTGAGACGTCTATGCACACGCTAAGCATAACGAACCTGTCGTCTTCCGCCCGCACAATACGTGCTTTTTCAAGTATCCATATATATTCTTTGTTTTTCCTCTGCATACGATATCTGAAGGTATATTCGTTGCCAACTCTATATTCTTCACCAACTTTTTGTTGAATTAATTCCATGTCTTGGTCATGAATAATGTTTGAGATACGCCCACCCGAACTTTCAACAAATTCCTCTCTGGATTCATACCCTAAAAGGTCTAACATTTTTTTGT
>CAYJNC010000079.1:1167-8029 GCA_964371185.1 uncultured Christensenellaceae bacterium | reverse complement strand
ATAAGCGATTTTTTTTACATGTTTATACAATTTAAAAATAACGCATTATCAAAAATTTTAATAAGAGTTTTTAACATTATGACTTTTTTTAACACACCCTACCAATAAAACTAATGTTTTCGCCTTCGGTAACTTCTTCTGTCGGCTTTATTTATTTTGTGATAATAGTCTTGTTTAGAGTTGTACATGGCTTTGTCTGCCTCGTCTAATTGGTTGTTTAAGTCACAAGAACTATGGCACATAGCCGTGCCTATTGAAACGACTAAATGCTCTTCATTTTCCAAAAATGAATTTAGTTGTTGTATTTTGTTGCTGAAGTCCTCTTCGGAAATATTGTCGAATAAAATAATAAACTCGTCACCACCTATCCGATACGCTTTTGTATCGAAGACTTTTTTTACAAGATTGGCACAGGTTTTAATCAGCATATCGCCGTGGCTGTGTCCGTGTATGTCGTTTGCCTCCTTTAAGCCGTTTATGTCTATGTAGGCTATTCCAAGGGAATTTGGGTGGTTGTCGTAGTATTCTTTAATAGCAATGTTATAGCAATTTCTGTTAAACAACCCTGTCAGGTTGTCGTATAAACTTAACTTTTTAAACTTGTTTAAAAGGTAGTATTTGCAATTGTTCTTATGATTATGCCCTAAGGCCAAATCGTATGCAAACGCTTGACAACTTCCATAACCACAGCTAAAACAGTTTATCTCTCTGTCTTCTTGTGTTATTTTGTTCAAAGATATAAAAGCCTCTTCTAAGTCGATATCTATTTTGTGTTGGTAGTCATGGCTTCTGTCTGTATATTTTCTTATGAAGTCCGAGAAATTTAATTTCTCATCAAAATATTTCATCAAGCTTTCGGCATCGTTTTTTTGGACTTTTTGCTTATTTTTGTTTAAGACGTAATCTATTTCGTTTAGCCTTACATCTTTTCGTGTGCCCGTGCCTAAATTACAGCCGTGCTCGCAGTTTAAGGCATCTATGACTAAAGGGATAGGGTTTTCGTCTTCAATGTCTTTTATATACTCGTCAAAGTAGTTTTGAATATTTTTTATTCCTTCAACTTGTTTTATCCAAATATGTTCTCCTAAATATAAACGAAGATTTTCGCTTAACCCACCGGGGCGCGAAAAAGTAAAACCTAAAGAGCCTGCGCTTTGGTCGAAGTCTTGCGGTTGGTAATTTGCTAAGTCTATGCTGTTGTCTTCTAAGTGTTGCAAAAACTTATTGAATGTTACATTGTAATCGATGTAATCATTAGTGTCCTCGGAAGTGCATTCTCTTTTCTTCCCTATGCAGGGTGATAAAAACATTAACTTCTCTTCTATGCCAACGTATTTATTTAAATATGTTGCAAGGCACATTAAAGGGCTGTGCACGGGAGATAGGCGGTCTATTAAACTCGGTCTGTATTTTTCTATGTAACTTACTACAACAGGACATGGTTGCGCGATAATGCCATTTAAATTCTGTTCCTTAATAGCCTTAACATATCCCCATGTGCAGATGTCAGCACCAAAAGAAACGTCATAAACCTTGTTTACACCGATAGATTTTAAATAACCTATTAGTCTTTGTGTTGATTCGAACGAAAATCTTGCGGCAGGAGCTATGACCACAGAAATCTTTTTGCCGCCTTTTAAGTCATCTAAGAAAGTTGTGGTATCGTCTACATAATCTCTTGCTTTATGGTCACAGATGTTTAGACACTCTCCGCACGAAATGCAAAACCCCGGCTTTATGAAAACTTTGCTTTCGTCTGCTTCAAAAAAAGCTTCATTAGCATTTGTAGGACAGGCAAAAATACACTTGTTGCAACCGCGACAAAATTTCTCGTCGGTTCTTACATAACTTGATTTATCCATAAATTACATTTGCCAATCCTTCACTTTATTATTATATAAGTATAGTTTATTGCCATATATAAGTCAATAGTAACAATTTGGGAAACGATGCGTTGTTTGTTTTGATAAATGAGATTGCCATAAGTGGAATAAGGTGTAATTTTACTTTTTTCAACACACCCATAAGTTACCGGAATAAATAAATAAGTGTATTTTGCTATTGCAAAAAAAAACATATTGGAGTAATATTAGAATATGTAATATATTGGATATTTTCACAATCATTTTTCACATAATTATGAAACTCTATTATTAAAATTTAAAAGGGGAAATTCTATGGACAAAATGAACAAAAAATTGACCAATGAAGTAGGTGCACCTGTTGCACAAAACGAACACTCTCTTACGGCAGGCCCACGTGGACCTGTAGTGTTACAAGACGTTTGGCTGATGGAAAAGTTAGGACATTTTGATAGGGAAGTTATACCCGAACGCCGAATGCACGCAAAAGGTTGGGGAGCATACGGAAAATTTACCGTGACCAACGATATTTCCAAGTGGACTAAGGCAAAAGTATTTTGTTTAAATGAAGAAACCGAAGTTTTCGTCAGGTTTTCAACAGTAGCGGGGGAAAGAGGTGCTGCAGATGCCGAAAGAGACATTCGTGGTTTTGCCTGCAAATTCTACACAAAAGAAGGTAATTGGGATTTAGTCGGAAATAACACACCTACGTTTTTCATAAGAGATGCAAATGACTTTCCGGATTTGAACAGGGCGGTAAAAAGAGACCCTTACACAAATAGGAGAAGCGCTCAAAACAATTGGGATTTTTGGACAATGCTACCGGAAACTTTTCATCAGAGAACAATAACAATGTCCGACAGGGGTATACCGGCATCTTTTAGGCATATGCATGGCTATGGCTCGCACACATTCAGCTTTTACAACGATAAAAACGAACGTGTTTGGTGTAAGTTTCATTTGCGCACGCAACAAGGCATAAAGAATCTAACCGATCAAGAGGCGGAAGAAATTGTGGCAAATGACAGGGAAAACCATGGACACGACTTGTATGAGGCGATAGAACAGGGCGATTTTCCAAGGTGGACTATGTATGTACAAATCATGACCGAAGAACAGGCAAACAACCATTATGAGAATCCATTCGACATAACTAAAATCTGGTCGCAAAAAGAATTTCCGCTGCACGAGGTGGGAGTATTGGAATTGAATAAATTGCCGGAAAACTATTTTGCGGAAGTTGAGCAGGCGGCGTTTTCACCTGCACATATTGTTCCGGGAATCGGCTTTTCTCCGGATAAATTCTTGCAGGGAAGGTTATTTGCCTATGGAGATGCACAAAGATATCGTTTGGGCGTAAATTACAACCACATTCCCGTAAATGCTGCGCGCGTTCCCGTAAATGAGTATCACCGAGACGGTTTTATGCGTGTGGACGGTAATTACGGTAAGACGGTAGCCTACACGCCAAATTCCCAAAATGAGTGGGCAGAACAACCGCAAGTGGCAGAACCACCATTAGAACTCAGTGGTGCAATGTATGCGTATGACCCAAAAGACGATGTTACCGACGATCATTTTAGGGCAGGTGGAAATCTTTATCGGTTGATGGAAGAAGATAAGCGTGTGTTGCTGATTGAAAATACCGCCCGAAACATGGAAGGCGTTACGGAAAATATCAGGTATCGTCATGCAGTGCATTGTTTACTTGCAGACGAAGAATATGGTCAAAGAATGGCAAAGGCGCTTGGCTTAGATTATGTAAAAGTACAAGAATTGTCGGCGTTGTCAAACAAAGAATTACTGCGATATACAGGAGCACAGGTTTAACGTTTTATACATACAAGAGGCGGCAATTTAAAACTGTCGTCTCTTTTTTTATATGCGCTGAAAAAGAATAAAGTAAACAGACAGTTTAAAAAACTGCCTGTAATTGTTAATATTTTTTATATAACAAGCTATTAAATGCTTAATACTCCGAAAGAATAAGTTCCGTTAAGAATAAGTTCCGTTCGGCGCAAGTTTAAATAAATATTATATGTAGCGTTCAACTTTGCCTGAACGAAGGCAACGAGTACAAACATATTTGCGCATAGGAGTTCCTGCTTCTATTACTCTAACACGTTGAACATTTGGTGCCCAGATTCGCTTAGTTTTCCTGTGCGAATGGCTGACCAGATTACCGGAAACAACACCTTTATTACATACTTCACAATACTTTGCCATTTCAAACACCTCCCTCTTGGTGTATACATTTCAAACGGTGTTTATTTTACCATTAATGCAGACAATTTGCAAGTGGTTTTGCTATATTTTTCAAATCAATTTAAAATATAATCTATTTTATTGCCATTCCATCATATCTGTTATATAATATTTGTATTAAAAAATCAATAAAAAAATATATATAATGAGGTGTAAATTATGAGTGCCGGAATTAAAAACAGTTATGGGAAAGTTACTTTCGATGATAGTTGTATCGCTACTTTAGCAGGCATAAGTGCCACCGAGTGTTATGGGTTGGTTGGTATGGCCGAAAAGAATGTTGGCGAAACGCTTGCAAAAATTTTCAAAAGCGATAGCTTAAAAAAAGGCGTAATAGTAAAGACAGACGGAAGTGAAAATGTTGTTGTGGAACTAAGGATAAACGCTCAATACGGAGTTTCCTTGGTTGCGGTTGCAGAAAACATTATTGAAAAAGTTAAGTACTCGGTGGAAAAAGATACGGGGCTCAATGTAGAGAGTGTAAACATTGTTGTTTCCGGAATAGAGGTGTAATTTAAAGTGGTTACAAATCTTGAAGGAAAGCGCCTAAAAGACATGATAATAGGCGCTGCCTCTATGCTCGAGCAGAACAAGAATGCTCTTGATGCGCTGAATGTTTTTCCCGTTCCGGATGGTGACACAGGCACTAATATGTCTCTTACTATGCTCAGTGCCGCAAAAGAAGCGTCTGTAGTTTCCGAAGATGCGGATTTTAGGGACGTGATAGACGCAATGAGCACCGGTGCACTTAAAGGTGCAAGAGGAAACTCCGGCGTTATTTTGTCACAGATTTTTGCGGGCATAGCCTATGCGGTAAAGCACTCAGAGGGTGACTTTGATGTTGATTTGTTTGCGCGGGCTTTGAATAAAGGTGTAGAATTTGCATATAAAGCCGTCATGAAACCAAAGGAAGGCACAATTCTTACGGTTGCAAAAAGCATTGCCCGAGCAGCGGATAAAAAGGCATTGCAAACAAAAGATATATCGGAGTTTTTAGATTATGTTTTGTATAAGGGCGAAAAAACATTGAAAGAAACTCCCGAAATGTTGCCTGTGTTAAAAGAAGCCGGCGTTGTTGACGCGGGCGGTGCCGGTTTGATCGTCATTTTAATGGGCTTTAAATCTGTGTTGGACGGCCATGAAATAAGCAGCGAAGGTTTGTTAGACCAAGAAGTGATAGTAGATTTTGCAAACATCGGGGCAACAGAAGAAATTACATTTGGATATTGTACCGAGTTTTTCATTAAAAATGTGTTCCCGGACACGCAAGAAAGAGACATAGACGTATATAGAAATAATCTTGCGAAAATCGGGGATTGTGTGCTTGTGGTGGGTGATTTGAATTTGATTAAAACCCATGTTCATACCAACGAGCCGGGGTTAGCGCTTCAATATGCACAAATATTAGGAGAGTTGAGCCGTATTAAGATAGACAACATGCGAGAACAGCACAACGAGTTGCAAGAGGCCGAAGAAAAGAACAAAAAACATGTGGCTGTTGTTGCAATAAGTTGCGGAGAAGGCATAAGCAACATTCTTCGGGATTGGCAAATAGACGAACTTGTAGAAGGCGGACAGTCTATGAACCCTTCAACTCACGACATTTTAGTAGCCATAGACAAAACAAGCTCGGACAATGTTATAGTTTTACCAAACAACAAAAATATAATATTGGCTGCCGAACAGGCGGCGGATCTGAGCAAAAAAAATGTTGTTGTAATCAAAACCAAATCTATACCCCAAGGGGTGGGCGCGGCAATATCGTATGATCCGGATGCAGACATTGCAGAAAATGAAAGACGCATGAAAAAGGCGGCGGAATCTGTTCGCACGGGGCTTGTTACAAATGCGGTGAGAGACACAACATTGAACGGTAGGGCGATAACCGAGGGTGACATCATCGGCATTGCCGAGAGTGAAATTGTTGCAAACGGCGATGATATATTCGGAGTCATAGAAGGGTTGTTGAAAAACATTTCCGATGACGATTGCGAATTGTTAACCATATACTACGGCTGTGACACTGAAGAAAGTCAGGCGCAAGAAGTTATGGATAGGGCGGAAAAATTGTTGCCGCACTTAGACGTAGAGCTGACATATGGCGGACAGCCGGTTTACCGATATATGATTTCAGTAGAATAAATTTTTATAACAAAAGCCGGGTAGTGGGTATTATCCGGCTTTTTTATGTAGATGCAAGGATAGATTTATGGATATAAACAGCAATGTCTCAGAGCTTGCGGGCGTGGGTGAAAAAACAAAAGAAAAGCTAAACAAGCTTGGCATAAAAAATATTAATGATCTGCTATACTACATTCCGAGAAGTTATGTAGACTATTCGACTGTAAAAAAATTGGGCGAAGTAGCCGTTTATGAGACGGCGTTGTTTTGCGTGTATATTTCGTCGGCGGTACGTACAAACATGATAAGAAAAGGCCTATCTATAACAAACTTTGAAGTGCGAGACGACAGCGCAAGGGTTAAGGTAAGCCTGTTTAATCAAACATATTTGAGCAACAAACTAAGGCAGGGAGATAAAATTTATTTGTATGGTAGGATAAGCGAACATATGAATAAACCTTATTTAAACGCACCGCAGGTGCTTTTTACTCGGCCGACCGATAGTTTTTTGCCGATTTATCCGTTAACGGCGGGTATTAATCATAACATGTTGAGAAAGTGGGCAAAAGAGGCTATTAAAAAATGCAAAATAGCGGAAATATATTCCGGAGAGT
>CAYJNC010000079.1:0-1157 GCA_964371185.1 uncultured Christensenellaceae bacterium | reverse complement strand
AGTTTTTAAACAAGTTTAATTTGCCGGAAATTAACGATGCCATAGCCGACATTCATTTTCCAAAAGAGCCTAAGCAGGCAATTTTGGCAAGGGATCGTTTGGCGTTAGACGAGCTGTTAATTTTTCGTCGAATGATAGAGTTGCTAAACGACGAAAAGAACCCGGAAAACACAATGCAGATTAACATAGCCGACGATGCGGTTTCGCAGTTTTGCGAAAATCTGCCGTTTATACCTACGAACGCACAAAAAAAGGTAATGAAAGAGATTGCAACCGATATTTGCGAAAATTATTGCATGAATAGGTTAGTTCAGGGAGACGTCGGAAGCGGCAAAACAATAGTTGCTTTTTTTGCTATGGATTGTTTTTATAAAAACGGGTATCAAAGCATAATGATGGCACCGACAGAAATTTTGGCAGAGCAACACTATAAAACCGCTTGTGAACAGTTTGGAGAAAAAGAGGTTGTGCTAATAACGGGAGCGATGCGTGCTAAGCAAAGAAGAGATGCGGAAGATCGCATTAAACTCGGCATGGCTAAAATAATTATCGGCACACATGCGCTTATATACGGTGTGCACGATTATCATAATTTAGGTTTGCTTATCACAGATGAACAACACAGATTCGGTGTTAAGCAAAGGGCCGCATTTTTAGGACACGGAGACATACACTCGTTAATCATGTCTGCAACGCCTATTCCGCGTTCACTTGCATTGGTGCTTTATGGTAAGACGGATATTTCGATAATAGACGAAATGCCGGTCGGCAGGAAGCCGATTAAAACATATTTAATCCGAAAAAATAAATACGCCGACATGATTTCTTTCATAAACAGAGAAATAAGTTCGGGCAGGCAGGCATATTTTGTTTGTCCGCTTATAGAAGAAAACGAGGGCATAGAAGCAAAATCGGCAAACGAAATGTTTGAAGAAATATCGAAATGTTATCCGAATATAACGGCGGAACTTTTACATGGGAAACTCAAAAACGATGTAAAGCAAGATATTATGCAGCGTTTCTTGGCTAAGGAAATAAAAATTTTGGTTTCGACAACTGTCATAGAAGTCGGCATAAATGTGCCTAATTCGACAGTCATGGTTATATTGGGCGCGGAAAGGTTTGGCTTAGCACAGTTGCATCAGCTTAGAGGCAGG
>CAYJNC010000078.1:0-8046 GCA_964371185.1 uncultured Christensenellaceae bacterium | reverse complement strand
GAATGGTCACTTCAAAGCTAAAACTTTCAGCTCCTGTGCCGACCGCCGGGGCAGGCTCGTGCACCAAGGCTTCGCCTATTTGCACTTTTTGGTTGGGCAAAATTGCCGTTTGAGCAAGGGTATATAAATTACTGTCTATCGTTGGTTCATAAAAATATTCGGCCTGTGTTGCGGTTGAAAAAGATGTTTCTGCCGTTGGGAAAACCCGTACCCACGCAACTATCGGAACTTCAACATTTTCTTTGCCGTCTACCGTTGCCAATACCGTGTTATTGAAGGTGTCAATAATTTCTTGTTCGGTGCGTGTGTCATCGTTTGCAACTTCAATAATTTCGGGTTCAACAAAATATGAAATTTCTTTTGTAGTAGTGGGCGGTGTTAGCGGCTCTTTCGCTACAATGTTTACCGTAATTTGCGGTAATGTTAAATTTTCGGCCAGCGTATATGTGTTGCTTGCATCTACAATTGCATTGTAGGTGAACGTTGTGTTTTCTACATTTGTTGAAAATGTTTGCCCATCTGTAATTGCATAAACTACGGGAATTTCTACCTCGCTTGTTGCTCCGATGCCTTCAACTGTTGTTGTAAGCGTTGCCTTTAGCATTGTGGGTAGGGTGGGTTGTGTTGTAACATCAGAAACTTCAATGTTTTGTGTTGCGATTGTCGGATCTAATTCTAAAACGTTTGTTACTATTTCGGTGTCTTTTCCTTGCGTTCCTTCTGCAAACGAAACAGAACCGAATAAGAATGTTGTAGCCATTATTATGGCTAAAATTAAAGTAGGTTTCTTAATTTTTGTCATTTATATCTCCTGTAGATGATTTTACATTCTTTTACATTATAACTCTTTTTTAAAAAAAATCAATATTTTTCACTACATATTTATAATAAACAGAGTTAAAATATTTGCCTTGCTTGACAGTAAAAGCAATAAAACAAATAGTTAGTTTATGCTAATTTTTCAGATAAGCATGGTGAAAATTGTTTGTGATTTTAGCATACTATAACGATTTTTGCATACGTAAGGGGCTTGACTATAGCGGATTTGCTACCGGTATAGACATAGCAGCATTGCAACAGAGGTTGTGTCCGGGTAGCAGTTGCTTTATTATTAGGAGCACGCCTGCTTTGTCGCATGTTTGTGATGAGTTATATTCTATGCAAGATGTGGTCAACGACAAAGAATATTGTTTGCTATGAAAAAAGAGAGATGCGGCAAAAAGTTGGCAGATAGGCTGAAATAATATAAAAAATAAATATGCAAGTATGCGAGCATGATTTCAGGGGATTTGCATAGACGTAATAAGAAAAATGTTTTTGGATAGAAATAAATTTATTTGTGCGTAGACTGTGCTGTCAGCCATATTCCACCAAATTAAATACCCCTCGGATATGTGTACCGAGGGGTAGATTTCAGAATAGTTCGATTTATACAAATCCGAATAAGTTAAACCCGGTAGGAAGTGGCAGTGTTAGCATGTAAATTGTTGCAAGCAACACGCTGACTATGGAAATACCGAGCAATATGTAACGGTTCTTTTCGTTTTTGATTGTGCCGATTATGCCGAGCAAGAATAATGACACGCTAAAGATTACGGTTACGAGGCCGAATGCATCGCCGTCCTTGTTGTCTTCCTTACCCTGTTCAAGAATCGCGTTCGATTGTTCGAGTAATTCGTTCGCAGTGACGAAATACGTTGCAACAAATTCTTCGTCGCCAAACGGTGTGTTCCACGCTTCCGGAGCGTCTAACCAGCTCCAAATGGTGGTGGTGTAGTCGCTTGTCACATCGGGGTAGGTCCACATTATCATGTTTGCCATATCTTCGCTTACGTTTTCATTCAGCTTATGATACATTTTGGTGCTAATTTGTTCTGCCGTAGCGGAATCGTCGGTATCTATGGCATATTGAAGATCGAGTTGCATGTCGGCGATGTCGTTCCACAAAATCATGTCTTGCATGAGGGATTGTGTGGCTGCGTTGTATTCTGCGTTGCCTTCTGATGCAAGGTTGTTCGATGTTGTGTAGTTAGTAGCCTGATTGCCCGCATGTAGGCCACCGATCCACGACGCCCATGCCGTCAACAAGGCGGTAATGCCAAGCAATATGACGACGGCAATTTCCACGTGATAGGCGGTTTTTTCTTTTTTTGTTTTGTCCATTATTTTATTTGTCCTTTCGTTTTATCTGACGCTACGTGAATTATATGGTATACACGAAACGTAATGGATTATGTTTTGCTACTGTTTTGCTGTTTGCGGTGGTGATTGAGTTTCTTTTGCAAAAGCAAACTGTATGAGCATAATTGACATTAATAAATTACTAATACTAAAAACAATAAAATCATTTCGGATTTTTTAATAATAATACTCATAATTTGTTAAATATCAAATTTATTATAGCATTTTTTTAAGAAAAAAGTAAGTATTTTAATAAAATTTATGGTGTTAAAAAGTATATTTATACAAATTAAATGTCATGCACGCTTTATAAAAAAATTTTAAGTGCCGGTCTCGATGATTTTACTTAATTTTATTCTTAATGGATTTAAAAATAAAGGAAGTAACAAATGTTTAATTAATTACCCCAAAAAACATTTGTCTATGCCCATAAATATTGCGTTTAGGGGTAGGTCTCTCTTGTAGCTGAAATTAACACAACCTTTTTGTGCCCTGCAATAGATGGTGGTGTTGCTTATTGTTTGAACGGCCTCTTTGTCGCTGAAATAAATTGAAATATAGTGTTTGCGACACCCTATGCCAACATACTTTTTGTCTATTCGCCAAGTAGGAATGTGCGACTTTTCCGAGTTGTATTCGTCAAAAACAGCCTGTGGATAGTTCTCGCCGATATATTTAATTACGGGAAGAAGTTGGTGCGTGTTATTTTCTTCGATATATTTGTAAACGTCTTTTAATGTCATGCACTACACCTCAATATCTTTCATGAAATCTCCACGAGTTTGGCATGGCTTTTGTAGGTTGTAGCCTATGGTTGCAAGTTCTTTTTGTTTTATTAACGCTAAATTAATTTCTGTGTTCATGATGCTTGCAATTTCTGAAATGGTATGCCCGTCTTTTGCAAGAGCCATAAATTCATCGGTAGGAAGAAGTAGATGGGCGGCAAAGGCGTTTGCTTCATACTCGGTGTTGTTTTTCATGGTGGTGAAAAGCTTAAATTCTTTAAGCGCACCGTTTTTGGCAAGGTCTCTGTGCAACATGTCGTGTCCTATTTCGTGGGCTATGACAATTTGCCTCATTTGGTCGTCTAAATGAGAATTGACAAAAATAGCACGTTGCTTAAACGCATAAGTATACATTCCGAGCAAATTTTTATAACTGTCTTCAAAGTAAACCCTTATGCCCAATTCTTGAGACAGCCAAAACATGTCTTTTGTGCCGGTGTTTTTAGATATTTTATTTGCTTTTGTATATATGTCAAGAGATTTATCCATACGTATACCAACCTATTCGTCCCTGCGATATTTTTTTGGTACGTATTTTTGGTTTTCTTCTTTTGCATCCCAATAAAGTTTCTGCATAGATTTCATGACGGCGTCCATGTCTTCTTGAGACAACTCTCCGCCGGCAAACATACCGCCGATTTGATCCACAAGTGCTAATGCTTGCTTAGAACCCCTGTTTCCGTATTTGGAATGAGCAATTTCTACGAACTCTTCGTCTTCGTTAAGCAGATAATTAACATCTGCATCAAGCGCTTTTGCAAGTTTCCTGTATGCCTCTATGCCCCGAGGGCGGGATTTGTCTGTCTCGTAGGAAGTGACGGCGCGGTTTGTTATGCCCATTTTTTTGCCCAATTCTTCTTGTGTTAAGCCGGATTTGGCTCGTAATTGTTTGACTTTTTGCCCGAATGTCATAACATACTCCTTTTCAAAAAAAATAGAAGTTTAACTTCAAAAATATATTGACAACACGATGTTGATATTCTAAAATAATATTAGAAGTTCAACTTCAAAAAAGTATAGCATAAACTTCTAATTTAGTCAACAAGGAGGATGGGCAAATGCAAAGGAAGATACTTCATTGCGACATGAATAATTTTTATGCAAGTGTAGAATGTATGCTTGATCCTAAGTTGCGAGAAAAGGCTGTGGTGGTGGGTGGTTCGGTAGAGCAACGGCATGGCATAGTGCTTGCAAAAAACTATGCGGCAAAGGCGTTTGGGGTAGTCACGGGCGAGGCTATTTGGCAGGCGATGCAAAAATGTAAAGACATAGTTGTTGTGCCACCGCATTATGATCAGTATTTGAGGTTTTCTAAATTGGCAAGGGATATATATAACCGATACACAGATAAAGTTGAGTCGTACGGAATGGACGAGTGTTGGCTTGATGTCAGCGGCTGTACGGAAGGCGGAAAAGAAATAGCGGAAGAGATACGAAAAACAATTAAGTTCGAGTTGGGTCTGACCGTTTCGGTAGGGGTGAGTTTTAATAAAATATTTGCAAAATTAGGTTCGGATATGAAAAAACCGGATGCGACCACTTGCATTTATAAAGAGGATTTCAGAGAAAAAATTTGGAGTTTGCCGGTGAATGAATTGTTAGGAGTAGGTCGAGCCACAGACAAAAAACTTAGGAGATACGGCATAAACACAATAGGAGAATTAGCGAAGGTTGATGAGAAATTTCTTAAAAGGCTACTCGGAATAAACGGTGTTAGGTTGGGCCGGTTTGCAAATGGTTTTGACACGTCTCCGGTTTGTGAAACAGACTATGTGTCGCCGGTAAAAAGCATAGGGCATGGCATTACAACCGTACAGGACTTGGAAAACTCTGCCGAGGTATGGTGCGTTATGCTGGCGCTGGTGCAAGACGTAGGCACAAAGCTTAGGGGGCATTGCAAGAAGGCGGGAGGGGTGGCGATAAGCATAAGAAATAACCAACTGGTAACGAAAGAATGGCAGTGCAAAATGCCTTTTCCCACTCAAAGCGCAACGCATATTGCCGGAATTGCTTATCGTCTTTTCAATGAAAATTATGAGTGGAAATATAACATACGGTCTTTAAGTATACGGGCGATAAACCTACTTGAAGAAAATACACCGTTGCAAACAAACATGTTTACAGACGTCGGTGACATAGAAAAAAGAGAAAAATTAGACATAGCCATAGAGCATATAAGGCGTAGGTTTGGTAAGGATTCGATTAAAAATTGTGTGTTGTGCAAAGATATTAAGCTGCCCAAAAATATAGACACGGGTGTCATTATGCCTACCGGTATGGTTTGAATGTTAGGAGATGAAAGTATATGGCGGAGGAAGCAAAAAAAGTTTATGTAGATGTAGTCCTTAAAAATGATAAAGAAGGGGAGATATGGCCGCTTTCGCTAACATGGGAAGACGGTAGTGTTTATGAGGTAGACAGGGTAAAACTAAAATGTCGTGCGGCGTCTCTTAAGGTGGGAGGGTGTGGCATTCGTTATACTGTCGTTGTTTGCGGAAAAGAAACATATTTGTTTCATGAAGAGGATAGGTGGTTTGTTGAGGGGAAGTAGATAAAATGTTAAAATCGTATAGTTTACAATGTTGGTTGCTTAAAATTGATAAAAAGGTTAATATAAAAGTAAATAATTCTTTGGAGTAAAAAATGCAAATAGAAAATATATCGGAAGAAGAATTTATTTATATAGAAAAACAACTTATGGAATATAATTCTCAAAAAACCAACTTGTTGCCGGATGAAGTGTTTGAAGGCATATATAGATGTGTTAAATCGGGCGGTAAAATAATAGGTGGGATTTCGGGAGACATAGAGCTCGAGTCGGCACTGCATATTAAAATTTTATGGATTGATTACGACAATAGAGGGAAAAAGATAGGAACAATGTTGCTAAGAGACTTAGAGAAAATAGCAATAGACCGAGGGGCACAATTTGCGTATCTGGAAACTTTTGATTTTCAGGCAAAAGGGTTCTACATGAAAAACGGATACGAAGTGTTTTCGTGTTTGGAATATTCTACCGGTAATGTAATATATTTCATGAAAAAGCAATTTGCGATTTGAGATGTTAATACATGCAAAAATTAATTAATTGCAATTAGGCGATAATGTTCTTAAAACAAACGGTGGGTCGAAGTTATAAACCTCGACCCACATTATCATGTTAAGTTGTAAAATTGTCCATGTTTCCTCTGCCTTCAAAGTTTCCGGGCATAGCACCTGTGCCGCCGGGCCTGTCACCCATGCCACCGCCTTCAAAGTCATTCGGCATGGTGCCACCGCCTTCAAAGTTTCCGGGCATAGCACCTGTGCCGCCGGGTTGGCCACCCATGCCGCCGCCTTCATCGCCTTGGCCGGTCGCCTCTACTTGGTTGCCTTCGTTATCGACAATTGTTCCTCCGGAAAATGTAACTGTTCCGTACACATCAAGTGGTGCATTCATAGCGTCCCAAATTTGTGGCAGAACGATTACAATGTCACCGCCGCTTTGGGTGAAAAACCCGTTAGAGTCAATGCCGTCACCGCCTTGGCCATAGGCTATTTCTATTGAACCACCCGAAACCGTAACGCCTCCTGTGCTGTCGCTACCGTTAATGCCGTCGTCGTCTGTATTTATGGTTATATCTCCGTCCGATATATTAACGTAAATGCCTTCGATTCCTTCGAAACAATTTTCTATGGTTATGTTACCTTGTGAAATATTTACTGTGTAATCGGCATGAAAACCGTCGTCGCCCGCATTTATAGTAAATTCACCACCGTTAATATTGATATCACCATTCGAATGAACAGCATCTTCATAAGAAGAAATATTAAACTCGCCACCATTTACGGTAATACTGTTAACGCTCTTGATGCCTTTCATGCTCTCTTCAAGGTCTAAGTCGTCGTTTTCGTCGTCAAAGGTGTTTGTTGTGGGGTCAAAACCGTTTCTGCCGCCACCCATTCCACCGCTCGATGGAGTTTTAATAACTTCTGCAAATCCGCCACCGGACACTATTTCAAAGTTACCGCCGTCTATTTGCAACATGTTTTCGGCACTTATACCATCGTTTTGTGAAACAATGCTAAATTCTCCACTTGTAATTATTATGTTGCCCCTGTCTGTGTCTTCGGCATTAGAAGATTTAAGCCCGTCTTTTCCCGCGTCTATTGCGAGAGTCGAGCCGGATATCGCAAGCAAATCTTTTCCTACTATTCCATCGGAAACGGCGTTAACAGTGATGTTTGTGTTTTCGATTACAAGGTCATCACGGCCGTTTATGCCGTCGTTATATTCGGTTGTGACCGTAAGAGAACCGTCTCCGGTTATAACAGTGTCCGCTGCCGAATAAATTGCACCGCTCGGAAATTCCTCGTCGGTTGTGTTTATTGCTCCTTGAGTTATGGTGTTTTGTGAGCCGTCTTGGAGCACGATAATCACGTCTTTGGCTTCCATAATGTTAATAGGGGCAGATGTGTCGCTTGAAATATTTGCATTGTCTAAAACAAGATAAACCTCTGCGTCGTCCGTATCTTTATCCACGTTTACGGTTATTGTGCTGTTTGTATAGTCTCCCGAAAACAAATATGTTCCGCTTTGTGTAATCATTATTTCGTCGCCGTCGGCAAAACGGACAGCCTGTTCGATATTTAAATTTTCAAGATAATCCTTTTCGGGATATTCTAAGGCTGTCGCCGACACTGCAATTTGTGTCTCCGATTGTACTTGCGTATCTTTTGTAGATTGTTCTGTAATTTGCGATTGTGTGGTTATACTTTCGTTTAAAGCATTAACTATACCGCTACAACCACTTATCGCAAAAAGTGTGGTTGCGGTTAGTATACATAATAATTTTTTCATATTAATTCTCCTTATAATTCATAGGTCATAATGCTTGCGCTCGTTATGACTATTTCAAGATTTCCGTTTCTGCAACGTAGAGAGTCCATAAATTCTTTTTCCTTTGACGTGTCTTTAAGCTCTATTTCATAACTGAGTTTAAACAAACTGCCCATGTTTGTGGTTTTAACCGTAATTAACTTAGTTTTTTTAGTGTACTGCTCAAAAATGTCGTCAAATACCTGTGAGTAGTTTAGACTT
>CAYJNC010000077.1:814-8084 GCA_964371185.1 uncultured Christensenellaceae bacterium | reverse complement strand
GGGTCTTTTCTGCCACCCAAACCTGTTTCCATGACAGCATAATCAACCTTGTTGTCTAAAAACCAATTAATCGCCATCTTCGTCCACACACAAAACAAATGCTCTTTTTCGTCGACATAGTTTTTATTATAATAGGTCTCATATTCTTCGCCGGAGATTTTTTGGTCGTCTATTATGAATCTTTCGCACACAGAAAAAAGATGGGGCGATGTAAACAGCCCCGTCTTGTTCTCTTGTTGTAATATATTAGCCATATATTTTGCCAAAGACCCCTTAGCGGTAGTCCCCGCAATGTGAATATATTCCATAAAATCTTTATTTCATTTTATCTAAAAACGAAAGTCTCTCTTCTAATTTTTCTTTTATGTCTAAATACTTTTCAAGTTTATCGCGTTCTTCTTGCACCACTTGCGCCGGCGCTTTGTCTGTAAAGCCTTTGTTGCTTAGCTTGCCTTTGCAACGTCCAACTTCCTTGTCGTTCGCTAAAACCTCTTTTTTAAGCCTTTCTTTTTCTTGCTCTACGTCTATCAACTCCGCAAAAGGCATGAAAGCCTCACCCACACTGCAAACTACCGAAACGCAATTTGAAGGCACTTCATCGTTGTTTGATATAACAAAAACTTCTTGTGCATATGCAAGTTTCTTGATATATTCGGCGCAAGCGTTTATGGTTTCTTCTTGCTTTGTGAGCACCGTTAAATTAACCTTAACACTCGGCGGAACGTTCATTTCGGCACGCATATTACGCAATTTATGAACCATGTCCATAACTTCTTGCATCATGTCGGCCTCTTTTGCGTACTCGGTGTGTTCTTCTGTCGGCCATGCAGATGTCATTATGGTTTCTTCGGCACCCGGCAAAGAAGTGTATATTTCTTCCGTTAAGAACGGCATAAACGGATGCAACAGTTTTAGCATACGTTTCAACACATACACAAGCACCGCTTTTGTTGTTTCTTTTTGCTTTTCGTCTTCACCGTAAAGCTTTGGTTTTGCCATTTCGATATACCAATCGCAAAACTCGCTCCAGCTGAAATCGTATATCTTTTGCGCCGCCAAGCCAAGCTCCATTTTGTCCATGGCGGTTGTAATTTCGGATATGGCAGAATTTAATCGGGTTAAAATCCACTTGTCCGCAATGTCCGGCTCTACTTCGCCTATGTCTGAAACATCGCCCGAAATGTTCATCATAACAAACCGAGAGGCATTCCAAATTTTGTTTGCGAAATTCCTTGCCGCTTCAACTTTTTTGTCGTAGAAACGCATGTCATTTCCCGGGCTCACACCCAACGCAAGCGAAAAACGCAAGGCATCTGCGCCGTATTGTTCAATTATCTCTAACGGGTCTACGCCGTTGTTTAAAGATTTACTCATCTTTCGGCCTTGTTCGTCACGCACTATACCATGAATATTAACAAACTCAAACGGAGGTTTTTCCATCATCTCTATGCCAAACATTATCATGCGTGCAACCCAGAAGAATATTATGTCATAACCCGTAACCAAAACATTTGTCGGGTAGAAATATTCCACATCTTTGGTGTTATCCGGCCAACCTAATGTAGAAAAAGGCCATAACCCCGAAGAAAACCAAGTGTCTAAAACGTCTTCTTCTTGTGTAAGTGTACCGCAATCACATTGTGAACAAGTATCGGGTGCCGTGGTCTCGACCATCAGATGACCGCACTCTTCACATGTATAGGCAGGAATTCTGTGGCCCCACCAAAGCTGACGAGAAATACACCAATCACGTATGTTATACAACCAATTGAAATAGGTTTTTGAAAATCTTTCGGGTATGAATTTAACTTCACCTTCTTCAACCGCTTTTATGGCCGGCTCGGCAAGTTCTTTCATTTTAACAAACCACTGACGAGAAATGATCGGTTCAATAACCGTTTTGCATCTGTAGCAATGCCCAACATTATGAGAATAATCTTCTATTTTAACCATCTCACCGCTCGCCTGTAAATCCGCAACTATTTTCTTGCGTGCATCATAGCGAGACATGCAAGCATACTGCCCACCGTTTTCATTAACGGTGCCATCGTCGTTAAGCACACGCACCATAGGCAAACTATGCCTCATAGCAACTTCATAGTCGTTAGGATCGTGCGCCGGTGTAATCTTAACCGCACCCGTACCGAACTCCATGTCAACATATTCATCGGCAACCACCGGTATTGATTTATTTAACAACGGCAATATAACATTTTTACCGATAAGGTTTTTATACCGTTCGTCATTTGGGTTAACCGCAACGGCAGTGTCACCAAGCATTGTTTCCGGACGTGTAGTCGCAACAACAATATGCCCACTTCCGTTTTCTTCGTCGTAACGAATGTGCCATAGGGATGATGCCTTTTCTTCGTAGTCTACCTCGGCATCGGACAATGCCGTCAGACAATTAGGACACCAGTTTATGATTCGGTTACCACGATATATAAGCCCTTTATCGTACAATTTTTTAAACGCTGCTGCAACCGCACGGCTTAGGCCTTCGTCCATCGTGAACCGCTCTCTTGACCAATCGAGAGAAGAACCTAATTTTTTAAGTTGGGTTACAATTCTACCGCCGTATTGTTCTTTCCACTCCCAAGCACGTTCTAAGAAACCTTCTCTGCCGATGTCTTCTTTTGTTATGCCGTCTTTTGCCATCGCCTCAACAATTTTAACTTCGGTCGCGATGCTTGCATGGTCTGTGCCCGGCAACCACAAGGCACTGTATCCTTGCATCCTTTTAACCCTGATTATTGCATCTTGTATCATATTATCGAGCGCATGACCCATGTGCAATTGTCCTGTAATATTCGGTGGCGGAATAACAATCGTGAAAGGTTCTTTGTTTTCGTCTACCTCTGCACGAAAATAGCCTTTATCCAGCCAATTTTCATAAATTTTGTCTTCCGTTTCTCTCGGATCATATACTTTTGACAGTTCTTTCGCCATACTTACCTCTTTCATTTTAAATCTGTTAAACTATATATAAATATATTTGTTACAATACCATTATAAGCAGAAAACCAACAATCGCAGCAAAAAGGCCAATAAATTTCACAATTAAATTAGCATTCTTATGTTGCATTCGTTTAGATATAAGCCTTGAGAAAAAGGTGATTGCCGCCCCTCCCAACAAAAAAAACAACCCGACTATCTGCAATGTTGTGACTCCTGAAAAAAAATCCATAAGTATCCCTTTCAATTTAAATCATAATATTATAACCATCATAGTATTATAGCTTTTTTTCGCAGAAAATTCAACTACCGCACTCATATTATGGTGTATAATTACGGCTAAATATCTTAAAAATTGTATTATCTGTTTATAGTATATGTAAAATGTTTGGTTTTTTTTAAAAAAATTGCTTGAAACTACACTGAAATGTTTATTATAATTATATTATCATACAAAAGAGGTGTCATATGGCGGAGAATAAATACAAGTATTTCATTAATCGTGATTTAAGTTGGTTAAAATTTAATCTGAGGGTATTAGAAGAAGCCGAGGACCCTTCTAACCCACTGTTTGAACGGCTAAATTTTATTGCCATCTACCATAGCAATCTCGCAGAATTTTTGCGTGTGCGTGTAGGCAGCCTCTATGACCGCAAACTTTTGCAAAACGACGAAATAGATGCACGCTCCGGCATGACTTCAAAAGAACAATTACACGCCGTGACACGTGCAATACAAAAACAAATACCCAGGAAAAACATGGCACTCTTAGAGGTTTTGGCCTTGCTTGAAGAACACGGTGTATATTATAGACGCGGCGATCATCTCACTAAATATGAATTGCGATTTTTGGAAAGATATTTCGAACGCAATGTGTTGCCGTTGCTTTCTCCGCATATTATAGACAAGCACCATCCGTTCCCTTTCTTGCAAAACAGCATGATGTACATAGCCGTATTGCTAAAAAATAAAAACGACAACCTACGGCTCGGCATTATCCCCGCAAGCGGTTATTTTGAACGTTTGTTGCTCTTACCCAGCAAGTATATTAAATTTACATTGATCGAAAACCTAATATATTTATTCGCCGACAGAATTTTTCCAAAACATAAACTTGTAGACAAAACAATTTTCTCGGTCACTCGAAACGCCGACATAGACGCCGACCAAGCATTTTTTGACTACTATATGTCCTACCGAGACATTATGGAAATCATGGTGAAAAAACGTACAAAATTAGAACCGATTCGCTTAGATATTTTACGCAACGATTCTCCCGAGATTAAAAAGCTTCTCATGAAGCATTTGTCGGTGACACAAGACCAGGTTTTTTTCAACGAAATGCCGGTTGTACTTAATTTTGTAAATGATTTAAAGGATTTTTTAACCGACGAACGGTATAAACATTTGTTTTACCCACCGGTAAAACCACAGTTGTCGGCAGATATAAATTCTGCCCGTCCGCTCATACCGCAGCTGAACAAAAAAGATCTTCTACTGTCATACCCTTATGAAGACATTAAAACGTTTATACGTTTGTTAGAAGAAGCCGCCTACAACCCTAAGGTTGTTTCCATAAAAATAACGCTATACCGTATGGCTCGCAACTCAAGAATTGTAGACGCCCTCATTCATGCCGCCGAAATGGGCAAAGAGGTTGTGGCGGTGGTTGAACTGCGTGCAAGGTTTGACGAAGAAAACAACATAGATTGGTCTAAACGTCTGCAAGAAGGCGGTGTCTCTTTGATTTACGGCATAGAACACTATAAGGTGCATTCTAAGCTTATGCTTATCACAATCAAAGAAAAAAACGACGTTCGTTTTATCACACAGGTAGGAACGGGAAATTACAACGAAACCACTTCACGTTTTTACACAGACCTTTCATACATCACCTCTAACAAAGAAATTGCGCTAAATGCTCAAGATGTGTTTAAAAATTTGTGCATGGGTAGCTTAGTCGAAACCTCAGACCTTCTTCTTGTGTCGCCGCTTACTTTGAAACAAGAAGTTTTGCGGTTGATAGACAAAGAAATATTAGCGGCTAAGTCCGGTTTGCCTGCAAATCTTTTCTTTAAGGTCAATTCACTAAACGATATGGACATCATTAAAAAATTGATAGAAGCATCGGACGCCGGTGTTAAAATAAAAATGATAGTCAGGGGAATATGCTGTTTAAACGTCGAAAAAGAAGGCAAAACTCGCAACATAGAAATAATTAGCATCGTCGGCCGTTTCTTAGAACATTCTCGTATATATATGTTTGGCAGCGGTGTCACCGAAAAAATATATATTTCCTCGGCAGACTTCATGTCTCGCAACACTGATCGTCGGGTTGAGGTTGCCGTCCCGATAACAGACGAATCATGCAAGGCGAAGATTCGCAAGATGATAGATACAATGCTAAAAGATAACGTTAAGGCTCGGCACCAAATAGGCGGAGGAGAATATGCAAAGCTCGAAGTTTCAGCCAAGGCAAAGCCTGTCGACAGCCAAGTAGAGCAATTTAGGCTTACCTATAAAAAAACAAGAACTCCTTTCCCCTACGATATTGATGTAAACGATGGAAAATAATTTTTATAAAAATGTATATTCGCTGGTCAAGCAAATCCCCTATGGCAAGGTAGTGTCTTATGGGCAAATTGCTAGGGCTGCCGGCAGTCCGCGTGCCTCGCGAATTGTCGGGAGGGCACTGCACTTAAACCCACAGCCGGGTATTATCCCGTGCCATCGTGTAGTGAACAAAGACGGACGTTTAGCCCCGGGTTTTGCCTTCGGCGGAACAGATGCTCAACGCAAATTGCTTGAAAACGAAGGCGTTACAGTAAAAAACAACCATGTCGATATGTCTGTGTATTGTCATACTTTTCAACATCAATAGAAAAAACATAAGCCCCCTATGCAATTTATTCCTCAAAATTCCTTGCTAGTATTTTCTTTTAATAATTTCTTTTTCATGTTAAAATTATAATATCTTACATTTAAAAAAGAGAGACCCACACATGGCAAATTTGTTGATAGCTTTAATTTATATGTCTTCTATTTCCCTAGGCCTCCCGGACAGCGTTCTCGGGTCGGCTTGGCCGGTTATGTCTGCCGAGTTTAATGCACCGATTGCTAACATGGGCATAATAACACTTATTATTTCTTTAGGAACCATAACCTCCGGTTTTCTCGGCGACCGTTTAATAAGAAAATTGGGTGTTCAAAAAATAAACGTAATAAGCATCACGCTAACCGCTTTTGCGTTGCTCGGGTTTTCTATAAGTCCAAACTTTATAACTACTTGCCTTTTCGCCATTCCTTATGGTTTAGGCGCAGGCAGTATTGACGTTGCGCTCAATAATTATGTGGCAGTTAATTTGCAAAGCAAACACATGAATTGGCTTCACTGTATGTGGGGTATTGGTGCTACTATCGGCCCATACATCATGGGAATGGTGCTAACCGGCGGCCGTAGTTATCGTGACGGATATTTTATACTTTTTGTAATACAGGCAACGCTTGCGGTAGTATTATTTTTCAGCAAACCTATTTGGAAGTCACAAAGTTCTCCCATTGCTTCAGAAAAAAAAGCGAGCCAAAAAGTACTTAGTATAAGAGAAATATTTAAAATCAAAGGTATAGTTGCACTTATATTTACACTGTTTTGCTACGTCACAATCGAAATAGTCACCGGAATGTGGGCAGGCACCTATCTTGTTTTGGAAAAGAATGTAACACCGGAAATGGCGGCCGGCTTTTCTGCCCTGTTTTATTTAGGCATAACAATCGGCAGGGGTGTCTGTGGTTTTATCGCAATTAAATATAACGATAAGCAGATGATTTACGGAGGAATGCTTTTTATTGCAATAGGTGTTTTGTCTTTGCTTTTACCCCTCCCCGAAAATTTTGTTTACGTAGGGTTGATGCTAGTCGGAATAGGCGGCGCACCCATTTTCCCTTGTATATTACACTCTATTCCAAGCACTTACGGCGTAGAGCGCTCTCAGGCAATAACAGGCGTACAAATGGCATTTGCATACACCGGCAACCTTACTATGCCCCTGTTTTTCGGTTTTTTAGGAGAAAACATCGGTTTTTATATCTACCCTGCCTTTATCACAATAGTATTAACAACGATGATATTAATGTACAAACTTCATCTGAATTCCACTAAAAGAAGTGAATTAATATGATATTAGAGCACATTGCAATTTATGTAGAAGATTTAGAAAAAACCAAAGAATTTTTCGAAAAATATTTTAATGCAAATTCAAACACGCTGTATCACAATAAAAAAACAGGTTTCACATCATACTTTTTAACCTTTGAA
>CAYJNC010000077.1:0-804 GCA_964371185.1 uncultured Christensenellaceae bacterium | reverse complement strand
AACGATACACGTTTAGAAATAATGAACCTACCTTCGGTCAAAAATAATTCCGAAGTTAACAATAAAACAGGTTATGTCCATGTCGCTTTTAGCGTAGGGAGCAAAGAAAATGTTGACGCCCTAACAAAAAAACTAAAAGACGACGGCTACACTGTTTTTTCCGCCCCTCGCACAACCGGCGACGGTTATTATGAAAGTTGTATTGTTGACCTTAACAATAATTTAATAGAAATTACCATGTAGAACAACCAAAAAAGCAACCACATCATTCGAGGTTGCTTTTTTTATCATTATTTAAAGAATACTTTTACGGTTGCATTCATCACCAAACTGCTCCGCAATTATCCACACCATAGGTTGCCTGTGCATTTGTATAGCCTTCAAACTCTAACTGCCCTATCAACTCACTGCGTGAAAACGCTTTATAATTCAAATAATCTTTTGCTTTATTTACCGCCTGTTCATTCCAATCAGCTCCGCAATTATCCGTACCATAAGATGCCTCTCCTTCTGTAAAACCTTCAAATAAAAGTTGATCTTTCAACCCTTCGTATGAAAATGCCGAATAATTTAGATAATCCTGCGCTTTCTGAAGTGCCTGCTCGCTCCAATTTGCTCCGCAATTATCTACGCCATACCTTGCTTCTTCGGCTGTGTACCCTTCAAAAATTAATTGGTCGTATAGGCCTTCATACGAAAAAGCTGTAAACCTTAGGTAATCATGCGCCTTAGAAAGTGCATTGCGTTTTCCTGTTGTCACGTTACCACTGCTTTGTTCCGTTTCCGCCGGGGCAACTGTTGCCA
>CAYJNC010000076.1:0-8138 GCA_964371185.1 uncultured Christensenellaceae bacterium | reverse complement strand
CCGATTACGGCTGACATTTGTATATTATATCAGCGTACATTCATAAAGTCAACAACAAAAAACGCTCTCTCTCAACTTTTTTTGTTTTTTTACGAATCATCCGAAATGACCGCTTTTTACCCTACTAATTCTCCCTTCTGACATTATATATAAACCGTATTTTTGCTAATTAAACAGATTATTACGTATACTTGTTTTATGAAACATTTGTTTGGTTTTATTGCTGCATTTTATAAGGACAGCTTTAATGCAATTTCTGCTTTTCTTGAAAGTGTTGGGTGCTAAGTGGGCATAAACATACCAAAAAAATATCTTAAAGCATATATCATCATGCGAGTAAATTATTTAAACACAAAAAAATCCTCGAAAATCGAGGATTTTTTAATTTCACTTTGTTGCTTTTTCAGCTTACGGGAAAAATTATAGTAATCAGGTCTACAAAGTAATCTTCGGTTGCTCCTTCACTTACATATACAGAATATTGTGTTTGTTCGCCTACCATGTAATAGGTAGCAACTCCTACGCCGCCTTCGTTATAATCTAACATAAAGGGGATTGATTCGCCGTTCAGTGTAACTTCTAACTCTACGCTGTTTTCAAGCTCGTCGTATACACCCGTTATCTCTTCTGCGCTCAAAGTTTTGCTTGCACGTTCTGTTACGGCAATGTCCATATATGTAAAATCTGCCTGTCCAATTTCGTCCGCAACAATATAATATTTCACATCTTCGGCATCTTGGGGAACTACTAAGGTAATACCTAACGCATCTAAAACTGCAAAGCTGTCTTCTACTTCAACCATGGGGTTTGGCATACCGCTTATTTCTTCCTCTTCGGGAAGCGGTTCGGGAGTAGGCTCTTCTGCCGGTTCCTCGGTTGGAGCCTCTGTCGGTGCCTCGGTTGGAGCCTCTGTCGGTGCTTCTGTCGGTGCTTCTGTAGGCTCCGGCTCCGGCGTCGGCTGAGCGCAACCAAACATTATGCCCAATGTTAATATCACTGCTATTACTACTATTAATTTCTTCATAATACTTTCCTCCATTTTGTTTGCAACTGTCTTGTATTGCATAATAAAGCTTATAAATGTCAAAATTGTTACCCATTTGATAACAACTTGTGAAATTATATCATACTCGCATGTTTTTTGCAATGACAGTAGTCTAAAGCTCTGCCACCGACCCCCTAATTATCAGCATATCTGAAGGCACCACCACACCTTTAATTTGTTGCCCCTCTATTTTATTAATAAGCAACTCCATTGCCAACGAACCCATTTTTATCTTGTCGTAGCCAATGGTTGTTAGCGAAGGAAATATGTACTTAGACAACACAATATCGTCTATTCCAATAAAAGATACGTCTTTTGGAACACTTAGCCCTAAATCTACGGCCGCTCGCATAGCGCCTATTGCATAAATATCCCCCACTCCAAAAATTGCGGTCGGTCGCTTTTTTTGCTTCAATAATTTTTCGCAATATTCGTACGCCTCTTGTTCGCTGTTGCAACGAGTATTAATAAACTCTTCATTCATCGTAATTCCATTGTCTGCAAATGCCGCCGCACAACCCTCTATGGCCGCTTTAGTGTAGCTTTCAAAAAAGTCAGAACAAATGATGCCGATGTCGCGATGACCGTTTTCGGTTAGATGGTTAATTGCCACATAGCAAGATTTAGAAACATCTGTATTAACCATTACAATATTTTCGTCCGAGTAATAGGCGTCCACAAACACAAGCGGAAATTTCTTTTCGCTAAACTTCGCCAAAAGTTCGCCTGTGATATTTTGAAATACAATTGCGCCGTCGGCATCATTCTGACGAATAATATCCGGCAATTCTTTTCGATCTTTGTCTATTCGGCTTATTACAACATTGTAATTATACTCATCACTTCTTTGTAATATTCCCTTTGCAATTTCCATATAAAACAAATCATCAAAAGGAGATGCGTTTTTATTCATCAGCAGGCATACATTATAACTTTTTTGCTTTCTTAGGCGTACAGAGCTTTTATTCGGTATATAATTATGCTCTTCCACAATAGCCATTATCCTGGCTTTTGTCTTTTCACTCAACCCTTTTTTATTATTTAACGCCAACGAAACAGCAGTTTGCGACACGCCTGCGAGTTTTGCTATTTCTTTAATAGTCATTTCCTTTTGCTCAGTATTCATAGTTATACACACCTTACCGTTTTTTATTCATTTTAATACACCAAAGCAAATATTTCAAATTTATTATGGCAAAAACTTCCACATTAAGCAAAACGACCTCAAAAAGTTAGTCTTTTCTCTAACTTCTCGAGGTCACTGCATAAAAACTATAAACTACTTATCAGCCTTTTTTCCATTTGAGTAAAACAAGGGTATTTTGTCCTCCGCCTTCGTTTTCAACAACATACTCACCAAAAGATGCCGGCAACACAACCGATTGGAATCTGTTTATTTTTGTAAACTTATCCGGATCTTTTTTTGAGCGTACCGTTGCAAAATCACCGACCGTCAGCGTTAAAATATGAGTAAACTTGCCTTGTGTTGTATATTCGCCTTTCTTATAATAATGAATACGTTCTATGTCGAAAGGCATTTCATTCACACTGCTGTATTTATCTATGTAATAGTCTTTTTCCCACTTAACAACACTCGGCTTTGAAAGCAATTTCTTTTCAACATAGTCTTCTCTGCGCCACCTGCTGTTATCAAAAGAATGGTCTATGTGCATTTTAAGCGGTTTACCCGTCATGGTTTTTGTTTCATCGTCCCATGAATTACGAGCAAAGTCGTAAGAAAAGAAAGAATACTCCGTACCGGCGATAGACGGGCAAGTGTCCATTTCCAATACCATTTGGTTGCCGCCGTGGCCGTGGTCTGTTCCCGGCGGTATCAAGTATAAATCTCCAACGTTAGACTCCCAATTACAAATATAGTCTTTCCAATCTTTTATTTCTACCAAATTTTCGGAATCTCGGCATTTTTGCTCCCAATCTTCTAAGTCGACATCGTTTGGGAATCCCATCCAAGTATTGGCGCCTTCATATGCTTCTGCAATGTAATATGTTTCATACCTACCAATAGGTTCATTAAACCTACGTTTTACATAATCGGTGCTCGGATGGTTATGTATTGGCATACTAATGCGCTCGGCCGGCTGTTTATCGGGGAAATAACCGTCGTCTAACCAAACATCCAGTGGGAATAAATGCGGATAAGTCTTGTTTAAATATTCGCCCACCAAAAGCTCGCCGTATTGCATAAGGTTAACAAAAGGCATGTTTATCATCTCTTTCGCCCCTACATCTATTAAGATGCTGAGTTCAGGCCCCGCAAGTTCGTTCCAAGCGTTGCATTCAAGCCCCTTAATATCCCAAAAATCTTTATACCTATAAGCACCCCACGGGCCGGGTTGATATATTTCCACTTCTTTTATAGGATAGGTAAGCATTGTTTTAATTATTTCGTCGTAGGCATCTTTTGGCATACACTTTAAATTATCGGCATCTATGCCTTCCACATAATATGTCATACATTCAATTAAAAAATTTTTTTGGAAGTGTAATAAATAGTAATCGCAATAATAATACTCTTTCCATAAATAGTTTGAATCGTATGTATCCAGACCAAAAGGCGTCAACTTGCCGTCCCACATTTCCCAAAGTAGCGGTTGTCTTGTTTTGTCGAAATAAAATGTGGTATCGTAAGAATCAAACAATTCGGGCACTGCCGCACCAAAGCCAAATACAATTATCTCGCCTGCGTTTGCAATCTTTTCTTTCAATTCCGCAACCTTATTTGCGTCCATAATGTCAGATATTCTTCCATCGGAATTTACATATCCAAAACCGGGATCGTCGGTTATGTATGTTTGTTTGTATGCGCTTATCTCGTCTTGTGACTTAAACACGCTGTTTATGTTTACAAATTCAACATCCTTACCTTTTTGCGATAATTCTTTCTTTAACAAGCCAATAATTACCCCAAAATCAACACCGTACCAACCGTCGAGGGCAACCTTGCAAAACTCGCCTCCCGCAATTTTGTTTGCAATCATTTCGATAGTGTTTTTTGTTCCAAGTATCAGGCTGTTTTTCGTCTCCTCGCTTACAACAATTTTGTTTTCCACATTGTGTCTACCTTCATATAATGGCATACTTTTATCCTCCGTTTTTTTATTAGATTAATAATAATACTATTTAAATTTTTTGTTATACCTAAGCGAAACCGCATTTACCATTGCAACATAGTTTTCTGCCGGTATGCTTGGGTTTATTTCGCTCGATGTGTCTATAAATATCCCACCTTTTTCGAGCGCCTTAGTCTCGTCAATTATCCGTACAACTTCTTTTTGCACTTCTTCTTTTGTGCTAAATTCCATCAAATCGACACCGTCAACACCACCCGCAAAGAAAATATTCGGGTATTCTTCTCTCAATTCACAAATATCCATTGCGCAATTCGGTTCTAAACAGTAAAAACCTTCTACTCCACAACT
Organism: uncultured Christensenellaceae bacterium; assembly: GCA_964371185.1. Taxonomy (GTDB): domain Bacteria; phylum Bacillota; class Clostridia; order Christensenellales; family Christensenellaceae; genus CAYJNC01. The sequence continues at coordinate 3,653 of CAYJNC010000076.1, read as the reverse complement.
AAGCAAGTTTGGTATTTCTTTTTTGAAACAGCCGTCTGTATGATAAATTACAAACAAGTCTTTTTCGATAAAAGCGCTTGCAAACTCTTTTATAAACGGATAGTGTACTTCACTTAGAAACTGCGGGCTAAATATAGAACCTTGCTTTGTGCAAAAATCTTCGGCAATCAATACCGCCGGATATAGATTGTTATCCACACAATTTTTGACCCTTAAAATTTGGTATTCGGTAACCGCACTTAAATAATCCTCAAGCTCCTTTAAATAGTCGAAGCTAAAAAACGAAAACAATTCAAGACCCATCTTGTTAACTACATCAGAAAACCCGTTTTCAAAAACATCTAACAACACAGTTTGCCCTATCAGCTCTTGCATTTGTGTAATTCTCTTTAGGTAGTCTGCTCTTTCTTTTTTACCGTCAAATTTTTTAATCCGGTCAATCGTCTGTTTTGTTTTGTTTTTTATCCAACCAAGTGCCCCGTCGCAATCATTAAAAGGTCTACTTTTTATCCACTTTGTAAAATTATCGTTTTTATATTCAAAGCCGTCTTCTGTATATTCCCCGGTTCCGAGTGGCGCATACAGAGGAAAGGTTATATCCAAAGACTTTTTAGCAACATTTCCTATTTCTTCTAATGTATAATCGAAATCGTTTACTTTCTTCTGATTATACATAGAAATAACCTCGGGATTATAACTAATCTGCTCGTGTAGCGGAACCCTGTCTACCGGTTGCATGTGCAAAGCCCGCTCAACACGTTCTCTCTTGCACAAAACATCCGCCTCGAATATTCTTTCTATGCTCATAACAAACCTCTTATACTTACTTCAAATATGTTGTGTGAAATCTTACAATTACCGCAACTAAATCGATTTAGTAAATTTAATATATCATAGTTATTTTCAAATGTCAACAGTTAATTATACATAAAAAAACCTCTGCCGATAATTTGGCAGAGGCGCATTTTATGTAATTTTTATTCAACTACCCTAACACGATCTAAATTAAACCTGTCTACAAACTTATTGGCATGTTTGTCGCTTGGATATCCGATTGCAATAACGCTGTATGGTAAAACCTCTTTCCCCAGCCCATACAACCTACGAATGTGCTCCATCCTGTCTTCATTAGGCGCCGTGCCCAGCCAAACCGCTCCTAAGCCTAACTGTGTCGCCATTAATAAAATATTTTGGGTTGCCGCGCCTAAGTCTTGTTCCCAATGACCGGCCGAAATCATCCTTTTTTCGTTTCCCAAAACAATTATGCCTACATCAGCATTTTTCAGACAACCGGCATAGGGGTTGTATTCTGACAATGTTTGCAATTTTTCTTTTCCCTTCACCACAATAAACTCCCAGGGTTGTTGATTCATGGCAGAAGGCGCTTGCATCGCCGCCCTCAAAAGCTTTTCTATCTTTTCTTCTTCAACATTTTTCTCGGTAAAACTACGTACACTTCTTCTCTCAAAAATAGCATCCATATTTCTTTATTACCTTTCTATTCTATAATTAAAAACATTTGTCTATATAACTAAGCCTTATTCACAAACAATTTTAGCATAGCAGAATTGTTTATTGTATTTATCTCCCCACCGAGTCAGCGAATTCAAAACAGGCAAAACATCGTATCCGATTTCTGTGAGCGAATATTCTACCCGCAATATTTTTTCTTCAAATACTTCTCTTTTTATAATATTGTTTGCCTCAAGCAACCGCAATTCCCGAGATAAAACCCTCTCGCTAATTTGCGGTAGCAGCCGCCTTATCTCGCCGTATCGCAATTTTTTATTGTTGCCTATGTGGAATATTATAAGCGCTTTCCATTTACCGCCTATTATGTCTAAGGTCAACTCCATATTGCAATTGAATACTTTTACTTCGCTATCCATAACTATTCCTCTATTTCTTCGTCTCCGGTTTTAATTGCCTGCATAATGCAGTTTAAATAACAGTCTCCGCATTCGTCGCATCTGTATTTATCGATAGTATAAGTATCGTCTTCATATTTAACGGCATTAAATGAACATTGATGCAAACATTCTCCGCATTGTATACATCTGTCCTGATCAATTTTAAGACCCCTATAAGCATTTGCTTTGCCGTTGTATGAGATGTATATGCGCTCTAACTTGTTCTCTCGGCTTACTTTTTCAAAATCGTAGTCAAAAATGTCTCCGGCGGCAGAAGTTATACACAAAACCACCATAGCATTGTATTTTTCCCAATCCTTAATACACATATCAAACATAGGATTGTTCTTTGCCTTGATGTCGTCTATTGACACCTCTAAAACATCACCGCTCATACGAATCGCATAACCGCTTTCAAACACGGGCAAGCCGTTTTCGTCGTGTTCAATTTGTGCCTGTGTACTTATTCCACAGACCGAAATTTTGTTGTTTTTTTTGAGTTGACGATAAAATGACTTCGTAAACATAGTCATGAAATAAATGCCTTGTTCATCGTATCCCCTTAAATGTGCTATACGTGTTTGCGGTTCGCCGTTTTCGTCTACAGTCGCAAATGTCAAACAACCGACTTTATCAAACTTAGCGTAAATCTGCTCTATATTCGTAATTTCCATAGTTTTATACCTCAATTCAGATGTGATTTACTTTCATTATACAACATATTTTTGCAAAAACACAACCAATTGCAAATAATTTACAATTGGTTGTAATCGATAACCATGCTTTTTATTATAACCGCTATAACATGTTTTCTTTGCCGCTTATTTCGCATATTTTTATTTTAAATACGGCAGTCTTTTTTATCCAACTATCTATAACTTTTTTTGCACTGTCCAAATCTTGTGGCGCATATTTTTTGCAGATAGATAAAAGTGCGGTAATTTTTTCTTCTTGGTCGTCTACTCGTGTGCAAACCCCATTGATTATCGCACTTTTGTATTCAGTGGTATACTTTTTGGGGGCAAGCTTTGTGTAGGAAACACAGCTTAAACAGACATTTTCATTGTTCAAAATATTATCAACCTTCTTGCCTTTTTGCGCACAATGAAAGTATATGCTATCTTCAAAAAGCGCAATCGAAATCGGCAGGCAATACGGCGTGTTGTCTGCGTTAACGGTCGCTATTGTTGCATACTCGCACTCTGCAACAACATTTTTTGCAAAAACCTCGTCTCTTTCTCTTTCCGGTCTGTTCATAATTTCTCCTATCTTAAAATATTTCCATCGGTTGAAATTGTTACAGAATTAAACGGTATATTTTTACCGCTGTTTGCAACCGCATTCGCAACAGCATTTTCTATGCCTGCACAGCAAGGCACTTGCATCCTAACAACTGTTACCGAGGCTAATTCGTTGTTTACAATTATCTCTGTTAATTTTTCCGTATAGTCTACCATGTCAAGTTTTGGGCAACCAATTATGGTGACTTTGTTTTTCATAAAATCTTGATGAAAATTACCATAGGCATATGCCGCACAATCGGCCGCAACAAGCAAATCTGCCCCCTTAAAATACGGTGCATTTACCGGTATGAGTTTTAATTGCACCGGCCATTGGTTTAACATAGACGGATTCTCATTATTGCTGTTTACCTGTACATCACTATTTTTGCGTTCAAACGTTTTTGCCATACTGCTTGGGCAAACGTGAGGCTTTTGCGTTTCTTTTGGCATTTTCGCCCTA
>CAYJNC010000075.1:0-8151 GCA_964371185.1 uncultured Christensenellaceae bacterium | reverse complement strand
GCACGAGTACGTGCTTCAAAAGAACCAAAGCCGACAATCTGTACTTTACCACCCTGTTTAATTTCGTCTACTACGCTGTTTACAAATGCTTCGAGCGCTGCGTCCGCATCCTTCTTAGATAAATTAGCCTTTTCTGCGATTGCAGCCACGAGTTCAGTTTTATTCAAAACCGTATCCTCCTTTTTATAATTGATATTTTAACAAACTTATTTGCACGAGTTATTCGTGCTATTAATAAAAATGATTATAATATACTTTTTTTCATAAATCAACTGTTTTATTCAATTTTTTACTAATTATTCGTATTCAACCGCTTTAGCACAGTCTTTTTTCACGCGAAAAACACATTTTCAACTCATAAACTTTGGTTTTTTGCACCCTCCCATAACCCGTCTAACTCTTCTAAAGATAAGCAAGACAAATCCACATCCGAGTTTTCTTCCATATATTCAAACCTACGAATAAATTTTTCACAAGTTCTGTTGAGCGCAATTTCAGGGTCTACCTTGCTTTTTCTGAGTACATTTATAAACGCAAAAAGCAAATCACCCGCTTCTTGCTCAAATTTTTCTTGGTCACCCTTAAGCATTTCTTGTCTTAACTCTTCCGTTTCTTCTAACACCTTTTCAAAAGCCTGCTCGGCATTCTCCCAATCAAACCCGATAACCGCAGCCTTTTTTTGCAGCTTATATGCCCTTTGCACGGCGCCTAACGCCTTAGGTATGTCTTTTAACACACTTAAAAAACTGTCGTTGCCTTTTTCTTTTCTTTTTATTTTTTCCCAATTAAACACCACCTCGTCGGCGGTATCCGCAACCGTATCCGAAAAAACGTGAGGGTGTCTTAATATCATTTTCTTGCAAACAGCCGTCGTTATGTCTATGTCATTAAACTCACCGCATTGCCGTGCAATCTCTCCGTGGAACACTACCTGCATAAGCACGTCTCCCAATTCATCATACAAAGCATTCATGTCGTCGGCGTCAACCGCCTCTGCCACCTCGTACGCCTCTTCTATCAAATATTGCCTCAATGTCTTATGCGTCTGTTCTCTGTCCCAGGGGCAACCGTCTTTTCCCCTCAAACGTTGCAATATTTTTATTAAATCGGCATATGAAAACCGCTCGTTTTTCGTCAGCGCAACCGGCGCAATCAAGACTGTAATGCCTGTGCCAAATTCTTTTACTCTGTCTAAGTCGTATAGATTTTCTTTTGAAACCTTGCCGTCACACACAAAAACAGCCTGTGTATTTTCGCCGTATTGCTCCGACAACGCAAGTTTCACCACGCCGGCCGTATAAATATCGTCTATCCCGCGAACCACCAAGGCAACCGACGTGTCTATGTTTAAATTTTCTATGTTTCTTGCATGAAAAACCCTGTATTCGACAATATCACCTAAATATTTTCTTGCCATACAAAGCATGTCTTCGACACAATTGCCGGCATTCAAAAAACAAATGTCGGTCTCCTTTTCAATCTCTTGCAAAAAGCCATTTTGAATGTTTGAATCTACCGCGGCAAACACAACTTCGCCTTGCTCTTGAGCATCTATCACAACCTTTGCACCCAAAACATAAAGCTCATCAAAATCCGTTGCTTCTTCATACAAATAATCGAGGGTAATTATATTCTTGCAAATTTGCTGTATTTCCTCGTAAACAGGGGTTTTTTTTGTCTGCAACACAACCGTATCCGCACCTTTTAACGCATTAACCGCACCAAGCGGCAACATGTCTACCCTATTTGTCAAGCCAACCGTTTTTATCATAATCTACTCCTTTAAAAGCCTAAGTTTATTCATAATCTTAATTATTTTTTTGCCTCCGGGCAATGCCAGCACCTCTTCTTTTGAAAGTGTCTTCATAACTATCAACAACCCGGCATACATCAACAACGCTAACAATATTGCAAAAACAATCGCAAACCTGTTTGAATACCCTTCAAGCCCATACCAAACCGCATAGGCAAAAAAGCCCATGACTGCACTTGCGATTATTGGTTTTAAAATTGCCTGTTTAAAAGATATTTTTATTTTTGCGTGTTTCACCGCAAAATAAACGTTTATCGCCGCCATAACGCTCAAACTGACCAGCGTGCCGACCGCAGCACCGTAAATCCCTATTATCGGTATTAACCAAATGCTTATGCCTATCTTTAAGACCAAACCGATTGCAAGTGCCGCTATGGGTATTATTTTTCTTCCTACCCCTTGCAACACGCCCGTCATGCTCTGAGTTAATATCAGGCCGATAACCGAAAATGCCAGAATAGTATGCAGATTAGTACAAATATAAAGCTCTGTCGCACTTAAAGAGCTAAACAACAGGGCAATTATCGGTTGCGCAAACAGGACGAAGCCTACCGCAACCGGCAGGCCGATTATTATAGACAAGACCAACCCATAACCTGCCTCTTTTTTTACCGTATCGTATTTTTTTTCGACACACGCCCGAGTTATCGCCGGCACCAAACTCATCGCCAATGCACCGGAAAACGCCGTAGGCAAGTTGATTATCGGAACAACGTTCATTGTCAGCAACCCAAGCATAGATGTTGCTTCCGGCTGGCTATACCCAACGCTTTGCAAAACCGTCGACACCAAAAAAGAATCTACGGAAAGCACAAGCGGCATCACACAAGCGCCGAGCGTTATTGGCAAGGCAACTTTAAACATTTGCCCGGCCATATCTTTGATTTCTTTATTACTTATTTTTTTTCTTGTATCAAACTCACAACTTTTCCTATGCTTATTGTATATTATTTTCATGACAATCAGCGCTATGCCTTCCGAAACGGCTATGCCAAAAACAGCACCTGCCGCCGCCCATTCCGGTTTTCCCGTAAGGTACAGCAACAAATTTGCAAAAAACAAGCCAAAAAACAATTTTCCCAAAGGTTCAACAATCTGCGTAATTGCTGTCGGCACCATTTTTTGTATGCCTTGAAAATACCCCCTGTATACAGAAATTACGCAAACAAAACAGAGTGCCGGTGAAATTGCTATTATCGAAAACACAACCGGTTGCGTGTTAAGTAAATTAGCCAATACGTCTGAAAATAAAAACAACAACGCAAACAAAACAAGGCCTACCAACAACAAAATTTTACGTGCGGACAAAAAAACATTGTGGGCGGCAAGTTTGTCTCCCCGTGCCACATTGTCAGAAACCATCTTTGAAACCGCCGTGGGTATTCCTAATGTTGAAATTACCATGAATGCCGAATAAATTGGGTATACCATGCCATAATATCCCGACCCCTCCGCCAAAAGAACGTCTGCCAAAGGTATTCTGAAAATCGCCCCGACAATCTTACCTATCAAGGCGGCGGCCGCCAATATCATGGCTCCTTTAACAAAACTTTTATGTGCTTGCGTCATAGACTCACTTTCCTCATTAAAAACATTTAATTTATTTTACCACAAAAAAAGGGTTGTTTCACAATTATTATTGCGAACCAACCCATTTAATCTTTGTTGTGCAAACCACATATACAGGTTTATTCCATGTTTATTGTTAGTCTGTTGTTATACTTCTTGATGTCGGCACCTTCACGCAAACCTTCCGTAAATGTTGTGTATGCACTATTTTGCTCTAACGTAAGATTAGAAGAAATTATTGAGTCCATAACCATTTCAAACGGCACAGCACCCGCTGCATCTGCTTCATATTTAATGATGTGGTAGCCAAAGTCTGTGGCAACCAATTCAGAAATGTCTCCTTCGTTTTCGAGTGCAAGTGACGCCGCTTCAAACTCGGGAACATACTCCGATCCCTCATAAACCAAATATCCGTATGTCTTAGCCGGTTCGGCCTGCATTCCCGGATCTTGACCCAATTCTTCTATAAGCAAATCGAAATCTTCACCTTCGTTTGCACGCATAAGTGCATCGTCGGCGCTTTCCTTAATTTTCGCAAGTTCTTCGTCACGAAGAATGTCTGCAGCCGTATCGTCGCCCGAAGCCCTCAACGCCGCTATCTCATTTTGTGCTTCATCGGGTATGGTTATCAACAAATTCTTAACGTATTTTGAACCTTCCGGGTTGTAGTAAGACTCTCCGAACGCTTGGTAAAGCTCAAAACTGTCGGGGTTGCTTTCCATTGTTTGTTGATGAATTTCCACCTGCATGTCGTAGTATTCACGTGCCTCTTCTTCTGTGTAATCAACAGATGCCATTACCTGATCATACATTGCATTAATGGCATTTGTACGAATTGTTTGGTTTATGGCATAGTCTATGTCGTCATAAGCTGCCGATTTCAAATATTCTTGAAATTCTTCTTCCGCTTGTTCTTCGCTGATTCCGCCTTCTTCTACCGAGCTGTAATACATCTCCCTTATGCTTTCTATTGTTGCTTCAATTTCTGCCTTTACAGCTGCATAGTTCTCTTCCGAGTTGTCTGCTAACCCTTCTTCAACCGCCGCCTGATAGATAAGCTCTTGGTCTATAAACTCTTCGAGTGCGTCGTCTAATATGGCCTCAGGATCCGATTGACTATACAAATCTTCGAGCACAATACCATAGTTAAACATTAAGTTTGATAAAAGCGGTACATACTCTTGTTTGTAAAGGTCGGTGCCGTTTACGGTGGCAACCACCTGTGCCATATCTTTCTCTTCGTTTACGGTAACCATAGAGCAGGCAGAAAATGCGGCTATCATAAGCACACATACTGCAAGTAAAACTATTTTTTTCATGTTTTTCATTTCTTAAAAACCCTTTCTGCTATTTCTCAATCCAAATTATTATACATCTCAATTGGTTTTTTTGCAATATAACATTGTGTTCCGCCTACATTCTTGCAACTTTTAACCCTGCTAAAAACTTCAGAAATGCTTTTCCTATCAGCTGTGTATTTGTTTTGTAAACAACTGCCGGCGGATTAGACGCTCTCAGTATAACATTTTTTTCGTGCTTATCTATGATTTTTAACAGTTTTTTCATATTAGGTTGAATCATCTCCGAGTACTTGAGCTCTATGCAGTCGGGCTTTTTAATTACACTCGCAAAACCTGCCGCCGCCGCATACCCTTTAATTACTGCCGCTAAAATTAAATTGTTTACTTCAATAGGCAATTTTCCGCACCTGTCCTCTATTTCCGCTTTTGCTTCTTTTGCATCGCTTAAATTTTTAATGTTGCCGATTAACCTGTATATGTCCATCTTGTCTGCCTGGTCTTTCATGTATGTGTCCGGAATATAAGCCGGAATTTGCAACTCTACCGATGTTTCAAACTCGGGCAGCACTTCTTGGCCTTTTGCAATCTTCACGGCCTCGCTCATCAACTTGCAATACATCGCATAACCAACACTCGCCAAATGTCCGCTTTGTTCGGGTCCGAGCAAATTACCCGCCCCCCTAATTTGCAAATCACGCATCGCAATCTTAAAACCACTTCCAAGCTGTGTAAATTCTCGTATAGCGGCCAACCTTTTACTTGCGTTCTCTTTTATAATATTGTCCCCCAAATATGTGAAATAGGCATACGAAGTCGTATCTTTTCTGCCTACCCTACCTTTTAACTGATACAGTTGCGAAAGCCCGAATTTGTCTGCCTCATACACAATTATTGTATTCACATTAGGAATGTCTATGCCGCTTTCAATTATGGTTGTGCATATTAAAACGTCGTATTCACCTTCTATAAAGCCCCCGACAACCCTGTCTGTCTCTTGTTCCGTCAGCTTTCCGTGCGCCGTTGCAACCCTTGCGTTTGGCACATTTCTTAGCACGTCTCTCACTAAAGAATCCATCTGGCGAATTTGTCTGCATACAAAATAAACCTGTCCACCCCTGTTTATCTCTCTCATTATGGCGTCTCGCACAAGGCCTTCCGTGTATTTCATAACATAAGTGTACGCCTCAACACGCATCTTTGGCGGTGTGTCTATGGTAGACAAATCTCTTATGCCGGTCAAAGACATTTCAAGTGTACGCGGTATGGGTGTTGCCGACAAAGTAAGCACGTCTACACTTTCTTTCATTGTCTTAATTTTTTCCTTATGATTCACACCAAACCGCTGTTCTTCGTCTATAATAAGCAACCCTAAGTTTGAAAAATCTATGTCGTTTGAAAGCAGACGATGTGTACCTATAACAATGTCTATCTTGCCGTTTTTCATGTCGGAAATAATTTGTTTGTTTTTTGTTTTCGAAAACCGTGATAACCCTTCGATGGTCACGGGAAATTGCGAAAATCTTTTAATAAACGTTTTCTTATGCTGACGTGCAAGCAAAGTCGTCGGCACCAAAACCGCCACCTGTTTTCCGTCCATGACAGCCTTAAACGCAGCCCGCATGGCAACCTCTGTTTTGCCATAACCCACGTCTCCCAAAAGCAACCTGTCCATCACTTTCTTAGACTCCATGTCCTTTTTAATTTGCTCTATGCTGGAAAGTTGACCGGGAGTCTCTTCAAACTCAAACGCCTCTTCAAATTGCTTTTGCCAAACGGTGTCTTGCGAAAACATATAACCGTCCCCGGAAAACCTTGAAGCGTACAAATCTATTAAATCAAACGCCAACTTAAGCGCCGACTCTCGCACTTTAGCCTTTGTGTTTTCCCACTCTTTTCCGCCTAATTTCGATAGTTGAACATCTTCGTCTTGCGCACCGATATATTTTTGCACCCTGTCTATTTGCGCCGTCGGAATATACAGTTTGTCTCCTCCACGGTATTCTATTTCCATGTATTCGGCAACACTGCCTCCGGCACTAATTGTTTTCAACCCTAAATATCTGCCTTTTCCATGCACCTCGTGTACGACAAAATCATTTGGCTTTAAATCGCTGAAAATATCCTCGCCGACATTCTTTTTTGCCGTGCTTTTTGTATGCTTTTTTATCCTGCCGAAGATGTCGTTTGTTCCCAGAACCAAAGTTTTGGTCGTCTTTATCTCAAAACCATAAGACAATTGGTCTTGTAAAATGGCAATTTTTTCGTTCCCTTCAATCCCATTTATAACAGGCGCAACAATATTTTTTTCCTGCAAAGCGTTAAACAACGTGCTCGCCTTTTCACCGGCAAACAAATACACCTTGTACCCATGTTTCATCCTCTCGGCAAGGCTGTTTGCAAGAAGTTCCATCCTCCCCAAAAAACCTGCGGCAGAACTTAATTTCATGTCTACACTATTAACGGTTTTTAACTTCTCGCCGGAAAAACCCGCCATGTCTATCAAACAACTTTCATAAGTGTCTATAACGTCTTTTAACGGCAACATTGCATCTTTTTGAACATCAAAAACTTCTTTTTCCGCAGATAATTTAGAATGTTCTCTCCCAAATTCTAAATAAGCGTTGTCCGCTTCCTGATTAATCCTTTCAAAATCGTCGAACACCACCAACGGTTTTTTGAAATAATCAAACAACGAGGCTTTTTCATAAAGCACAGGCAAAAGCGTGTTCGCCATTTCAGAAGCACCATATTCTTGTATTTCGTATGCAATGTTGTCTTTTAGCTCGCCTTCTTCTGCGGTTTTTAAAAAATTCATGATATTGTCTTTTGCCGCACTGTTTATGACAACTTCCCTCGCCGGCGGCAATAAAAAACTTTCCGCCTTGGTGCGTTTATCGGACTTTTGCGAATCTATGTCAAAATGACGAATACTCTCTATCTCGTCGTCAAAAAACGTTATGCGCAGAGGTGTTTTCGTGTCCGACGGAAAAACATCTAATATTTCCCCTCTTTTTGCGTACTGCCCCTTAGAATAAACCGTACCCGCCCGTTCATAACCGCTATTGGCAAGGTGTACAAGTAATTCTTGCATATTATAGCTGTTGCCCACCCGCAACATTAAACAAGCATTCAAAAAATCTTTTTTCGGAATAACCCGAGCCATAGCCGCCTTCACCGACAAAAACACAAGCCCGTGTTCTGTTGAATTTTTCAGCACACGAATACGCTCCATTTCGCCTTCTCTGCTTTTTGCCTGCGTTTGGCGCAAATTCATTTCATCGTCCGGAAAAAAAACGGCCTTTTCACCACAGACATTAGCATATTCATAGGCACTTTGCTCGGTTGCCGTGACACATAAAACCGTATGTTTGTAAGAGTCTTTTAACGCACTCACAAAATAGGTCTTCGCATTCTGTGTAACACCAAAAACAGAGCAAGGCAGTTCTCCTTTACGTACAAACCGGACAA
>CAYJNC010000074.1:6710-8161 GCA_964371185.1 uncultured Christensenellaceae bacterium | reverse complement strand
CCGCATTCGTTACACATATAGTCTATGTGAATAATCTGCCGCATTGCTAATCCCGGTACGGCTATAGCCACATTTGCACGGTTCGGACATACCTCGGCGCAGTTTTCGCAAACAGTAGAACATGACAGACATCTTTTGGTTTCGGTAGCGTCATCTTTTTGCGAAGCCAGCGACCCTCTGTTATCAAAAATATCTTTTTCTTTTGCGTCTTCCTTATAATCAACAAATAGCGATTCCCCGGCAATTGCCTCGGCAACTATTTTTGCGTCACGTATGCCTTCAACAACGGTTGCCGGCCCATTCAAACCATCTCCGATAACATAAACGCCCAAAACATCTGTCTCCAATGTGTTTGGATTCACATTTGCACAACCCCATTTATTTACCGGAATGTTATTATGCTCATAAAAACTTGTGACAACCTTCTCGCCTACCGCCGCAATTATTGTGTCTGCACAAACCTCAACCGTCCTACCGGTTGCAACGACACCTCTTCTGCCCGATGCGTCTATTTCACCTAATTTCATTTCTTCGCAAATTAGCGTACCGTTGTCCCATGACTTTGGTGACAACAATTCTTTGAAGTCTACACCGTCTTCTATTGCCATAATTAACTCTTCTTCATCGGCAGGCATGTATCTTTTTGTTCTGCGATACACCAACGAAACTTTTTCAACACCTTTTGCCCTTTTTGCCGCCCTTGCGGTATCCATAGCCGTGTTTCCGCCACCGATAATAACAACATTCTTACCGATGTCTAAGTTGCCGTCCGACTGTTTAAAGTTATATAAGAATTCCAGTGCGTTTATGGGAGCATTATTTTCTATTTTCAAAACTCCGGGGGCAGATGCGCCTATTGCTATAATTGTTGCATCATAGTCTTCTTTTATGTCTGCAATATTTTCTATGGTTTTGTTAAGTTTAACTTCTGCACCGTATGCAAGCACTAACTTTGCATCATTGTCTATCGCCGTGTCAGAAATCCTGAACCCGGGTATTATGTTTCTGACAACGCCACCCAAACGATCGGCTTTTTCAAACAACGTAACACTATAACCTGCCCTGCTTAAAAAGAACGTTGCTGCCATACCGGCAGGTCCGCCGCCTATTACCGCAATTTTCTTGTTTTTGTTAGGCGTGTCGGATTTTAAGTTTTTCATAAAATCTTCATAACCTTTGTTCGCCGCTATTAGCTTAGCGTCTCTGATGTTTACCGGATCTTCGTAAAAACTTCTTGTGCATTTGCTCATGCAATTATGAGGGCAAATTGTACCCGTAATGAAAGGCAGAGGGTTCTTTTCCGTAATAACCTTCATTGCTTCTATCATCTTTCCTTCTTTTACCAACGAAAGATATGCGGTAACATCCTGATTTATCGGACATCCTTCTCTGCAAGGCGCTATGTAGCAATCAACATGCGGAACTCTTTTCTTTATTTTTCTTGAAGGCAA
>CAYJNC010000074.1:0-6700 GCA_964371185.1 uncultured Christensenellaceae bacterium | reverse complement strand
TACTAAATCGGCTACCGCCTTGTAATCTACCGCTTCGCTCTTTGTTATTATGTTTTTGGTTTTTTCCGCAATTTGTTCTAATCTCTGATATCCACCCGGTTTTAAAAGTGTTGTAGCTATGGTAACCGGGAAAATGCCTGTTTCAACAATTTTTTCAATATTAAATGCGTCTGCGCCACCTGAATATGAAATATTTAGTTTTCCGTCAAAATCCTTTGCTAAGCGTTCTGCAACAGTCATAGACAAAACATATAAAGATTTTCCCGACATATACATTTCTTCGCTCGGAAGTTCGTTTTGTTTAACGTCTACCGGGAAAGTGTTTGTAATTTTCACGCCGAATTCCAAAGACTTTTCCGCACACAAAGCCTGCAACCTCTTTAACATCGGCACAGCATCGACGTATTGCAGATCGTCCTTAAAATGAAAATCTCCGAACGCAACATAGTCATAGCCCATGTCGTCCATTGTTTTTCTTGCATATTCATAACCTAACAATGTAGGATTACATTTTATAAATGTATTAAGCCCTTTTTCTTCTATTAAGTATGTAGCAATTCTTTCTATCTCTTGCGGAGGACATCCGTGCAATGTTGACAGTGTCACAGAATTGCAGATGTTTGGCGAAATCGCCTCAATATCTTCAATTGTGAGATTATTGAAGTTCTCTATATTTTCTATCAAATATTGTTTGCATTCTTTAAAAGTTTCCGTGTCTTGTGCATTCATCATAGAATCTATGAATGTATTAATTTTTTCAGATTTTATTCCTTCTAAATCATAGCCGACACTCATATTAAATTGGTATCCGTCCAAACTACCCAAGCCAAATTCTTTCGCTAAGATAGCACACAAAAACCAACCTTTAATATATTCTGCCTGTGCCTGCAAAACATACAATTCCGTAGACCACTCGCAGTTATAGCACTCGTCTTCTGCAACTATACAAGGCTTGCTTACGGGTAGGTCTTCACCGTCTAATATTTGAACGGTCTTTAATTCAAAGAACCTACTTCCGCCATAGTATGACGCCGCTATGTTTTGCGCTAACTGTGTGTGAGGGCCGGCGGCCGGGCCTATCGGTGTTTCTAACTTACGACCGAATATTTCCCTCTCGCAATTTCCTTCATATTTAAATGGACGGTATACCCCATAAACACTACCGTATTTTTTATATTCTTTAAAAATCCAATCTACCATATTGTTAAATGGTATCGGTGTCATAAATTCGCTCATTTTTATCTCCTATCCGTTAATCGACTTTGCCAACTCTGTGGCGGCTTGTCTGCAATCTGCGAGAACTTTATCTTCGTCTACAATTTTGACTTCTCTGTCAAGCATGAGAACTTTACCGTTTGCTATGGTAGTCTCTACACACCTTCCCGTCATGCCAAACAGTATGTGCCCGTTGATGTTGTTTCCGTCTAAAGGTGTAGGCGCCTTGTAGTCAACCACAATAACATCGGCGGCCGCACCTTCTTTTAACACTCCCAAAGGTTTTTTGAAGTATCTGTTTGCAATTTTTGCATTGCTATCAAACAACATTTGCGGCAGTTCGCCCCAACCGGCATTTGCATCGCATAAATGATGTTTGTGTAACACATTAGCAACTTTCCACGACTCTATCATGTCATGGGTATAACCGTCTGTTCCAAGCCCGGTAAGTATTCCTTTATTGAAAATTTTAAGGGTAGGAGGACATCCGCAGGCATTGCCCATGTTAGACTCCGGGTTATGCACTACCATAGTGTCTGTCTCTAACAGTAAATCTAATTCATGTTCATTAACATAAATACAATGAGCCGCCAAAGTCTTTTCTCCTAATATCGCATGATCCATCAATCTGTCTATTATTCTTTTGTTGTGTACTTTCAAGCAATGGTGTAAGTCTTCTATTCCTTCTGCCACATGAATATGGTAGCCCACTCCGTCCGGTTTTTGCGAAGTTAACTTCTCCATTGTTTTATCTGAAATGGTAAAAGATGCGTGCATACCCATCATTGCGGCAATCATGTCTGTGTCGTCTTTTGACGCGTAATTAATAAAATCAACATTTTCTTTAATAGATTGCATTGCTTTTTCTGCGCCGTCTCTGTCTGAAATTTCGTAGCATAAACAGGAACGAATGCCACATTCTTCAGAAGCTTCTTTAATTTTAAACAACGAGCCTTCAATTTCGCCGAAACTTGCATGGTGGTCAAACACTGTCGTAACACCGTTTTTAATAGATTCTAAGTATGTAGCCATTGCACTGTGCTTTGTTTGATTCAACGTTAAGTGTCTGTCTATATTCCACCACATGCCATCTAAAATTTCTAAGAATCCGTTTGGATTATAATTATTAATACTCATGCCTCTTGCAAACGCACTGTATATGTGCTCGTGTGCATTAATAAAAGCAGGCATAATAACCTTGCCCTTTGCATCAATAAATTCTGCATTGGGGTATAACTCTTTAACATCTTCTAAATTGCCTGTCATGACAATTTTGTCTCCTTCTATCGCAACCGCTCCACATTCTGTATATGGAAATTCTGCATTTCTTGTAATCAATCTGCCATTGCCAACAATCAACATTTTTGATTATCCTCCCCTTATTCAATTGAAAATTTTGGTTTGTTTCAATACATAATATCAATAAAAAATTAGAAAATCAATAGAAATATAAAAAAAATTTAGGTTTTCTAAAAAAAAATTAGAAAACTCTTGATTTATATTTTTTTTATGCTATTATGAAACCATACATCATACAAAAAAGGAGTTGTAATTTAATGACGCACACATTAGAGCTGTTGACAAAAATTGCCTATGGTATTTCCACACACTTCGGAACAAATTGCGAAATAGTAATTCACGATTTGCGACATGAACCCATCGACAACTCTGTCGTATACATAGAAAATGGCCATGTGAGCGATCGACAAGTAGGTGACGGACCTTCAGTAGTAGTTTTAGAAACTTTAGAAACTATCAAGCGAACAGGAATTGTCCCGACCGACGAACTTGCCTATCTCACGAAAACAGATACGGGCAGAATACTAAAGTCGAGCACCATATACATACCGAACAAAGACAATAAAAAAGTACACTACATTTTTTCGCTAAACTACGACATTACAGATTTATTGGGCGTTTCAAATACATTATTATCGTTCATAGACACTCCCAAAGACGATAAGCAAAACCCAAAGCCTATTACTCACGATGTGTCTGCGCTATTAGATACTTTAATAGAACAGTCTGTAGAGAAAATCGGTAAGCCCGCACCACTAATGAATAAAGAAGAAAAGATAGCGGCAATACAATTTTTGAACGATCACGGTGCTTTTTTAATCACAAAATCCGGGGACAGGATTTCAAGTTATTTCGGTATTTCTAAGTTTACTTTATATAACTATTTAGAACTGTCTAAACAACAAGATCAATAACAACAAAAGTAATACAGTAAGCATTCTTTCAAACTGTTAAATAATAATTTATATTTAGAAAAGGGAGGGTTTATTTATGCAACCTATTAATTGGGCTACCAACAAAATGCCCAAAACAGACAACAAACAATTATGCGTAATGGGTATTGAGGAAGTAAAAAAGGCACGTGCCTTTCACAAAAGTTTTCCGCAATACACTACCACACCTTTAGTACAGCTAAAAAACATGGCTTCTCACTTAGGATTAAAAGAGGTTTATGTAAAAGACGAGTCATACAGATTCGGCTTAAATGCTTTTAAAGTACTCGGAGGTTCTTATGCAATGGCAAGGTACATTGCAAAACAAACAGGAAAAGACGTTTCAAACTTACCCTACGAGGTATTAACATCAAAACAACTTAAAGATGAATTTGGTGTTGCAACATTTTTTACCGCAACAGACGGCAATCACGGACGTGGCGTTGCTTGGGCTGCCAACAAGTTAGGCCAAAAATCTGTAGTGTTCATGCCAAAAGGCTCTACTAAAACACGCTTAGAAAATATCAAAAAAGAAAATGCTGTCGCAACAATCGAAGAAGTTAACTACGACGAATGTGTTCGCATGGCGGCAGACGCCGCATCTAAGACGCCTAACGGTATTGTAGTACAAGACACCGCTTGGGAAGGTTACGAAGAAATACCTACTTGGATAATGCAAGGTTACGGAACTATGGCGCTTGAAGCATCGGAACAATTAAAAGAATACGACTGCGACCGTCCTACTCATATTTTTGTTCAGGCGGGTGTTGGTTCTTTGGCCGGTGCCGTTCAGGGTTATTTCAGCAATCTATATCCCGATAATCCCCCAATTGTGGTTATCGTGGAGGCCGATGTTGCCGCTTGTTTATATAAAGGCGCTAAAGTTGCTGACGGTAGCATACAGTTTGTAGACGGCGACATGCAAACAATTATGGCAGGGCTTGCCTGCGGAGAACCGAATACAATTTCATGGGATATATTAAAAAATAATTCCGACACGTTCATTTCTACCCCCGATTGGGTTGCCGCAAAAGGTATGCGTATGCTTGCTGCTCCGATAAAAGGTGATTCTCCCATAACTTCCGGAGAATCGGGAGCGGCACCGTTTGGTGTTCTCTCTTGCATAATGCAAATGGACGAATACAAAGATTTAAAACAACATCTTAAATTAGATGAAAATTCTAAGGTGTTACTCTTCTCGACAGAGGGTGACACAGACCCCGATAGATACACAAGCATCGTATGGGACGGAAACGACGAATAAAAAAACAATAATGTTTATATTATAGGAGGATAAAAAATGAATTTTGATGCTATCAAACAAGCCGCAAAAGGTTATGAAGCGGACATGACTCTCTTTTTAAGAGATTTAATTAAAATCCCGGGCGAGAGTTGCGGAGAAGAAGGCCACATAAACCGTATTGCCGAAGAAATGGAAAAAGTTGGTTTTGACAAGGTAGACATAGACCCGATGGGCAATGTGCTCGGATATATGGGAACGGGCGAAACTTTAATCGGCTATGACGCACACATAGACACCGTTGGTATCGGAAACATCAGCAATTGGACTTTTGATCCGTATGAAGGCTATGAAGACGATGTTAATATTGGTGGACGTGGTGGTTCTGACCAATTAGGCGGAATAGTTTCTGCCGTATACGGTGCAAAAATAATGAAAGACCTCGGCATGTTGAACGAAAAATACAGCGTTGTCGTAACCGGCACTGTTCAAGAAGAAGATTGCGACGGTTTGTGTTGGGAATACATCATTAAAGAAGGTAATGTTAGGCCGGAATTTGTTGTTTCAACAGAACCTACCGACGGCGGAATATATCGCGGGCAACGTGGGCGTATGGAAATACGTGTAGACGTAAAAGGCGTTTCTTGCCACGGTTCTGCACCCGAGCGCGGAGACAACGCCATACACAAAATGGCCGACATTCTTCAAGACGTTCGTTCGTTAAACGAAAACGACGCCGCAGAATCAACGGTTGTTAAAGGTTTGGTTAAAATGTTAGACGAGAAATTCAATCCCGAGTGGAAAGAAGCCAATTTCTTAGGACGTGGAACAGTTACAACATCAGAAATTTTCTTCACATCACCCAGTCGTTGTGCCGTTGCCGATTCCTGTTCCGTTTCTCTTGATCGCCGCATGACAGCCGGTGAAACTTGGGAAAGTTGTTTAGACGAAATCCGCAACCTTCCAAACGTAAAAAAATATGGCGAAGATGTTGTTGTTAGCATGTATAACTACGAACGTCCTTCATATAAAGGGTTGGTTTACCCCATCGAATGCTACTTCCCGACATGGGTAATTCCGAGTGATCACAAGGTGACCACAGCCTTAGAAGAAGCGTACACAAACTTATACGGTGAAAAACGTATCGGGCCTAAAACAACATTAGAAATGAGAGAGGCTCGTCCGTTGACAGACAAGTGGACATTCTCTACTAACGGTGTTTCTATTAACGAGTTAAACGCATTAAATTTTAAGGAAATGTACGAAGGTGATTTTTTCTTGACTTGGGAAAAAACAGAAGACGAATTAAAAGCTGTTTGGATAGTTGCAGATGCACTGCGCTACATGAGAGAGAATAACATCTCTACAAAAGTGTTTGAAAGCGGCCTCGGAATCTCTATCTTCCGTGATAATTCTACAAGAACTCGTTTCTCTTTCGCTTCTGCATGTAACCTTTTAGGTTTGGAAGTTCAAGATTTAGACGAAGGAAAATCACAAATTGCTCATGGCGAAACAGTACGTGAAACAGCAAACATGGTTTCTTTCATGGCTGACGTTATCGGTATTCGTGACGATATGTACATCGGCAAAGGCAATACTTATATGCACGAAGTTGTTGATTCTGTTACAACAGGACACAAAGACGGCATATTAGAGCAAAAACCCACATTGGTTAACCTTCAATGTGACATAGACCACCCCACACAAAGCATGGCAGACATGTTACACATCATCCATGAGTTGGGCGGAATCGAAAACTTAAAAGGCAAAAAATTGGCTATGACTTGGGCATATGCTCCCTCATACGGCAAACCGTTGTCTGTACCGCAAGGCATAGTAGGTTTAATGACACGCCTGGGCATGGACGTTGTGCTTGCACATCCGGAAGGCTATGAAATCATGCCCGAAATTGAAGAAGTTGCAAAGAAAAATGCGGCTGCAACCGGCGGTTCTTTTACTAAAACAAACAGCATGGCAGAAGCATTCAAAGATGCAGACATCGTTTATCCTAAGA
>CAYJNC010000073.1:7745-8265 GCA_964371185.1 uncultured Christensenellaceae bacterium | reverse complement strand
CACATTTCTTAAACTATTTTAATATCGAGTTAATTACCTTCTTTACCCACAGGAGGTTTTAAGCGCAAGGCGATAACTATGCCGACAGCGCAAGCGACAGCAGGTATTAGGAAGGTTAATGGTGTAGGCAGTCCGCCGGAATTTACGGCAGTAGCAACCGTTGGGAAGGTCAGAGCCGAAGTTGCGAATGCTATCATGATGAGTCCGTAATTTATGCCGATGTGCTTTGTTCCGAAATAGTCGGCTGTTATGGCCGGGAAAACACCGGCTGTTCCACCGAATACAAATGCAACAAGTGCTATTAACAAAGCGTATAGGTAACTTTGAGCGAAAATCAAACATAAAACGGCAATGAGCATGAGGGCAAATAATAACACTACAACATTTTTTCTGCCGATTTTGTCTGAAAGCCAAGGCGAAACCAAACGGCCGAGTGCAGAAGCGACACCGGTTAACATTATTGCAACAAGCACCACAGATTCAGTCAACCCTCTTGCCTCACCCAGTGTTTTAAACAAAG
>CAYJNC010000073.1:4457-7735 GCA_964371185.1 uncultured Christensenellaceae bacterium | reverse complement strand
GGTTTAGTATGAAGTAGGCAGGTGTTATCAGAATCATGGAGAAAAGCAACATGTAGTATTGTTTTGTCCTAAGCATCTCTTTAGGAGAATACTGTCTTTGCGTAGACAAAGCGGGTGTTGCCGCCTGAAGAGATTGCATATATTCTGTCGATGGATTTTTTATAAACCATACGAATATAAACATAATTGCCGTAAAGACTATCGAAAGTATTAAAAAAGTTTGGGGCAAACCGTATGAGGATAGCAGGTTGTTTGCCACCGGAGTGAAAATAACCGTAGAGGCGCCAAAGGTACAAACAATAATACCGCTTGCAAATCCCTTTTTATCCAAAAACCATTTTTGTGCGCAAGAAATTGTGCTTGTATAAGCGGCACCTACACCAAAACCGGCTATACCGCCTTAAAAAATGCAGATTAACCAAGGCAAGGTAGGCGCAAAAGTTGCACTAACAAAAGACAAGAATATTCCGAGCGCAAACATTACTCCGCCCATTAAAACAACCGGACGTGGGCCTTTTTTATCGTTTATTCGACCTCCTACAATAATGCCTATAACGAAAGTTGCAAGCATGATAGAGTAGGTTAGCGAAGAGCAGGTTGCGGCAAGTTCGGGGCTTGCAAATTGGCTATAATATTCTGTGAAAGGAGCCCGGAAAATGCTCCAAATATATATAATGCCAATGCAAAGTTGTATTACCGCCCCGGCAATAAGGGGAAGAAATCTGTTTTGTGTTTTCGTCATTTCTGATATACCTCCAAGCATAAAATCTATTTTTTTACACAATATGTATATAATATACCAAATATGAACAAATTGCAAAGAGAATAATGGTTGTTAAAACTGTGCTAACATTGTAAAATAGAAGTAAGAAAGTATTAATAAAGCAAATAGGAGGAGTCCGAAGTTATTTTCGGTAGTACAAATTATGCTTGAAGTGTTAAAAATTGAAGTTTACAAGGCGCTTATTAAATTGAACGAAGAAGGTTTGGCTTTGCTCGAATGGGGAAGCGTTTCGGCAAGAGACGAGCAAACCGGCAATATTGTTATGAAGTCGGGGGAAGTTGCACAGAAAGAACTTATCCCAAGAGACATGTATGTTGTTGATGTAAACGGCACGTTGATCGAAGGAGACGAAGCACCGCCGGCCGATTTGTATGCACATTTAGAGTTGTATAGGGCGTATCCGCAAATATGTAGCATAATACATACACACTCGCAATGGGCCACAGTTTTTGCGCAGGCAGGCAGGTCTATACCTGTGCTTGGCGCCACACATACAGATAAATTTTGCAACGACATTGCCATTACCTCTAATTTAGCTCCGCAAGAATCAGAAGAAGAGTTCGACAAAAACATAGGTAGGGCAATAATAAACATTTTGAATGAAGAAGGCTCTCCGCTTAGTACTCCCGGTGTGTTGGTCAAAGGGCACGGGCCTTTTGTATTCGGAAAAGACGTTTCTTCGGCAGTAGCAAATGCGATTGCATTAGAATTTATTGCAAAAATGGCGTATCATACACTTTCGCTTTGTACGGATACAAAGACGAGTGAAATTCTTTTAGACGTTGAAGAGGTATATAAATAAATGGGGGCAGATTCGGGAACGGGTGCACAACGACAGCTATACATACTTTCGTTGCTTGCCCAAAGCAAAAAAGGATATACGAAAGACGAAATAATTCGTAAGTTAGAGAATATTGGTTTAGATGTAACGCAAAGGGTTGTGGCGCGCGACATGGACAGTATTTCGAGCAATTTTTTTGTGTACGAAGAAGAAGTGGCCGGCAGAACCGTTTACAAGGCGGATAAGTATGCCGTAAAAGACATGGATCTTAGTGTGGCGCAGATTATTTCGCTTTATTACATGAAAGAAATACTTGCCTCAAATGAGCAAAGCAATATTGCAAAAGAAGCATTGCAAATGATAGACGCAATATTAGAAAAAATCCCCGCGCTTTCAAAGGCGGCTTTTGCGCAAATGGAAGGTATGATAAAAATTGTACCCGAAAAAAGTGTGCAGGTAGAAGAAATAGACGACAACATTTTAGAAGAAGTTCAAAATGCAGTCACCGACAAAAAAACGTTGAAGGTTTGGTATATGGCATTTATGGGCGAAAGTGTAAAAGAGCGGTGTTTTGATCCATATATATTAGAGATCAGAGAGGGTTGTTGGCATGTCATAGGCTTTTGTCATTTAAGACAGGCAATTCGAGACTTAAGAATATCTCGAATAAAAGAAATAGAAACCACAACAAAGAATTTTGTTGTTCCGACAAGGTTTTATGAAAACTACAGTAGCACACGTTTTGATAAACTCGCAGGTGATAATATCTGCGATGTAAAAATAGAGTTTTATGAGAAGGCGGCAAGTTTGGTGGAAGAATATCATACACAAAAGGCCGACAAAATCATTAGGTTCAAGGATAAAGTCGTGTTTACAAAAAAGACCGCATTGACAGACGATTTAATCCAGTGGATTTTGTCTTTCGGTGCACAGGCAAAAGTTGTTGAACCAAAAGAGTTACAAGACAATATTAAAGAGCGGTTGTTACGAGCGGCAGAGTTGTATTAGAATTATCATACGAATTTTAGGAGAATTGGTTAATGAGCAGGATAAACAAACAAAGAGAAATATTGGCAGACATTGCACCCGATTTTAAAAGAGATGGGGAGTCTGCTCAAGAATATATATTAAAAAAGAGAGACAGCATTGTTAGTTTTATAAAAAACTATGTGCTTAATAGTAAAGCAAGCGGAATTGTGCTTGGAGTTTCGGGGGGCATAGACAGTTTTTTGGTGGGTGCGCTTTGCGCAGATGCCTTGGTCGGAAGTGAAAAAGATTTGTATTTGCTCATACTGCCTAAGGGTGAGCAGAGCGACTATGCAGATGCGCTGTGTGCAACAGAGCAAATTAAAAAAATTTATGACAATGCAAAGATAGATACACTTTCGATAGAGCCGGCGTTTTTGGCGACAGTGAATGAGATTTCTTCTTCAAAGCTTTTTTCAGACGACATATATTTATTGGCGAATATTCAGCCGAGGTTGCGTATGGTTTATCAGTATGCTTTGGCAAAGGGTATGCTTGTTGCGGGAACAGACCATGCGACGGAAG
Source organism: uncultured Christensenellaceae bacterium (assembly GCA_964371185.1). Classification (GTDB taxonomy): domain Bacteria; phylum Bacillota; class Clostridia; order Christensenellales; family Christensenellaceae; genus CAYJNC01. The sequence continues at coordinate 4,619 of CAYJNC010000073.1, read as the reverse complement.
CAGTAACCGGTTTTTACACAAAATACGGAGACGGCGGAACAGATTTCAACCCAATCCAAGAATTGGTTAAAGACGATATATACGAGATGTCTAAGTTATACGACGTAGACAAGGCTCTCGTAGAAAAACAACCGGCCGCATAATTGCCCTGTAACCATTCTA